>NZ_RZSN01000012.1:0-61875 GCF_003997315.1 Mesorhizobium sp. M1A.F.Ca.IN.020.04.1.1 | reverse complement strand
GCCACCCGCCGGGCGACAATGTCGTCGAGCGTTTCCGGTGCCGACGACATTGTCGCCCGGCGGGGGGCTTTCCTCACCGCCTACCAGAACGCCGCCTATGGCAAGCGCTATGCCAACAGGATCGCGGCGCTGCGCGCAGCCGAGGCGACAGCGGTTCCCGGCTCAACGGCCGTCACCGAGGCGGCCGCGAAAAACCTCTTCAAGCTGATGGCGATCAAGGACGAGTATGAGGTGGCCCGGCTTTACACCGACGGCAGCTTCGCCGCCGATCTCGCAAGGCAGTTCCAAAGCTACGAAAAGCTGGAATTTCACCTCGCGCCGCCGATCCTCGGGCGGCGCGGCAATGACGGCAAGCCGAGGAAGTCGAGTTTCGGCCCGTGGATGATGAAGGCATTTCGCCTGCTTGCTGTCATGAGAGGCCTGCGCGGCACCGCGTTCGACCTGTTCGGCCATACCGCCGAACGGCGCGCCGAGCGGCAACTGCTTGCGCAATACGAGGCCGATCTCGATCTGATCGCCGCAGCACTTGCGCCGGGCAAGGTCGAGGCCGCCGCCGCTCTGGCCTCCGTTCCGGCGCTCATCCGCGGCTATGGCCATGTCCAGCAGGCCAGCGCCGCCAAGGCGTCCGAAGAGCGCTCCAGGCTGCTGCAGCGGCTGACCGAGGCCGCTCCGGTGCCCGTTCTCAGCGCTGCCGAGTGATTGCGCCAGACCAATCCCGAAGTTTTCGTCGGTCGGCCTAAAGTGCCTCGCGTGGAAATGGATCCAGCAGAGGCGCTTTAGGCCTTTGTTCGATGCAGGTCGTTCTCCCAAAACCGCTGCGCACTTGTGGGTGACATGCGTTAGGTCCTTTGCGGCCCTTGGCCGGCAGACCGAAGCCGCTGCTCAAGGCGGTTCTGTTCTAAGCCTTTCTTAAGGCGGTTGTGTCATGACAAGGCTAAGCGTTGGGCCGACCCTATGGGCAAAACAAAGACCGAAAGCATCCCAGCGGATGTTTATATCCAATTTGTGCGGTCGTTGTTCGACAACGCGCACATGTTGTTGATCGGTGGCGCGTGCTACTGGATCCTCGGATTCATGATCTATCTGCGCACCCACAATCCCCTGTTCCTGGCGTTTTCTTTTGCCCTGCTTTCCGTCAGCCTTATCCGTTACTTCGGCATTCGCGGCTTCCTGAGGACAGGCGGCGCAATTGCCGATGTCGAACACGCGCAGCGGTTGGAGCGCAGCTACATCCTGAAGGGCTGCCTTCAGGGTCTCGGATTGGGCGCGCTGTGTTTCGTGTCGATCTACATATATCCCGAACCGTTCGCCGAGCTCGCGGCAATGTCGCTCACGCTGGCGACCCTGGTCACCGTTGTCGCCCGCAACTATGGGTCGCCGCGCATGGTGCGGATCTTTTCCGTGACCTTCATCGGTCCGGCGGCTCTCGCGCTCCTGCTGCGCATGGACGCGCCCTCCGTCGTCCTCGGCCTGATGATCATCCCGATGACGTTCATCACCATCACCGGCGCCGATCATGTCCGCAACGTGCTGTTCTCGGCGGTCATCGGCCACAAGCAGGCGAGAAACCTGACGCGCAGGTTCGACCGCGCGCTCAACACGATGTCGCACGGCCTGGTCATGCTCGGCCCCGACGGGCGCGTCGCCGTCGCCAATGCCGAGGCCGCCCATCTGATGTCGCTGAAATCGGCCGACGCGCTGCTCGGGCGCTCGATCCACGGCCTTCTGATGCGCGGCGTCGCCGGCGGCATGCTGGCACCGAAGGATTGCCGCTACATCGAGGCGCAGCTGACGCGCGCCTTGCGCGAGGGCCGGGACCGCAAGGTGCTCGTGTCGCTCGCCAATGGCCAGCACTACGAGTTCTCCGCGCGCGAAGGCAGCCAGGAACTCGGCGTCATCACCTTCGAGGACGTCACGGCCCGGGTCGAGGCGGAGGAAAAGATCCGCTTCATGGCGCGCTACGACAACCTCACCGGCCTGCCGAACCGTGCCTACTTCCACGAGCTGGTCGGCGAAGCCATGGCGTCCGGCGACCGCGACCGGCTCTGCGGCTTGGCGGTGCTCGACCTCGATGATTTCAAGAGCGTCAACGACACGCTCGGCCACCCGGTCGGCGACGGTCTGATCTACGCCGTAGCCGAGCGCCTGGCAGCGGTCGCCGGGCCGGGCATCAATGTCAGCCGCTTCGGCGGCGACGAATTCATGATCTATTTCGACCGCATCGAGGATGAGAGCCATCTCAGCAGCCTGCTCGACGAGATCTTCGCCGGCCTGCAGGGCGAAGTCGACGTCGCCGGTCACGGCCTGCGCATCCAGACCAGTGGCGGCGCGGTGTTGTCCGTGGTCAAGGACACCGACGTCGACGGCATGATCGTCAAGGCGGACCTCGCGCTCTACAAAGCCAAGGAGCTCGGCAAGAACAGCTGGCGGCTGTTCGAGGCATCGATGGACGCCGCCTTCCGCAATCGCCAGCTGATGAAAGCCGATCTGCGCAGCGCCGTGCAAGCCAAGGAGTTGCGCGTCGTCTACCAGCCGATCGTGTCGATGAGCACCATGCGCATCGCCAGCTGCGAGGCGCTCTGCCGCTGGGATCATCCCGATCTCGGCCCGATTTCGCCGGGCGTCTTCATTCCGCTGGCCGAGGAGATGGGCATCATCTCCGAGATCAGCTCTTTCGTGCTGCAGGCGGCCTGCGCCGAATGCGCCAAATGGCCGGCCCAGACCAGCGTTTCGATCAACCTGTCGGCCAAGGACTTCCGCAACCGCGACGTCGTGCAGAAGGTGCGTGATGCGCTGGCGGCGTCGGGCCTTGCGCCGCACCGGCTCGAGATCGAGGTGACGGAGACTGCCCTGCTCGACGACAAATCACTGACCCGCGAGCTGATCGAAGAGCTGAAAGCGCTGGGCGTCCGCATCGCGCTCGACGACTTCGGCACCGGCTATTCCAGCCTCAGCTACCTGCACAAGCTGCCGCTCGACAAGATCAAGATTGATCGCTCCTTCCTGATCGACGTGACCCAGAGCCCCCAGTCGCTCGATCTTCTGAAGGGTATCGTCGGCTTGACCCGGACGCTGGGCCTGGTCGTCACGATCGAAGGGGTGGAGACTTTCGAGCAGCTGAAGATATTGGTGCGTTCGGTCAAGCCAGACCTCGTGCAAGGCTTCCTGTTCGGCGCCGCGCTCAGCGCGTCCGGCATCGAGACGATGTCGAACGTCACCTGGCCATTCGCCGCGGACCTGCGCCTCGCCCCCAGACGGTCGGCCAGATAGGGAATTTCATCATTCAGGATTAAGAATGCGCGTTGCGTTGGCTACGCAGCAATTTTCGTCCAATCGGAAGGTTTTGACCCGATTGTTCAGGATCAAAAGCTCACATTTGTTTTATCTAAGCAATTCAATACGGCAAAGTATTTTGGCTTGATGCCCTATATTACCGGTAGCTGCGGCAGCCAAGTCCTTTCAGCTCTGGCATCTGTGAACTCCTTGACATCGGATGCGTGCCAAGGTCCGAGTGTGCGGTCGACTTTTCCGCGCAACCCTTTCCGGCGCATTGTTAAGGTTAACGGAAGGTAAACCAGCAGTATCGAATTTTCGGCTTGTGTCTCATTTTGACTCGAATAGGCTGTTTACAGGCGGATACGAGGACTTGAGGATGGATACTGCAAGAAACGATGCGCAGGCTGACGCCGGCGCAAATACTGGCTCGGCGCTGAATCGTTCGATCATGCAATTGCTGGAGCATGTCGATTACCGTTTGATCACGGGGGGCGAGGATCTGGAGGCGATCTACCGCCTTCGCTATCAGTCCTACCTGCGCTCAGGCATGTGCGGCCCGATCGCCAGCGGGATGTTCGAGGATCGCTGGGACAACCTGCCGAATTCCTACCGGTTCGGCGTCTATTTCGATGGCCACTTGGTCAGCACGCTGCGGCTCCATTACATTTCCCGCGAGCACCCCTATTCGCCCTCTGTCGACGCCTATCCGGAAATCTTGGCAGAGCGGCTTGCCCGCGGAGAAACCTTCATAGACGGAACCCGGTTCGCAACCGACGCGGATAGCGCGCCCGCGCCCGGAGTCCTGCCTTTCCTGACGCTGAGGCTCGGCATGGTGGCTTCCAGCTATTTTGGCCAGACGGCCGTGCTGACGCCGGTCAAGGTCGAACATTCCGCTTACTACGCCCGCATCTTCCATGCCGTGCAGCGGACAGAAGGCAAGGTGTTTCCGGGTGTCCTTGCGCCGATCGCCTTGTTCGAGATCCCCTGCGGTGAAAACTTGCGCCAGACGCTCGACCGCTTCCCGTTCTTCAAGTCGACGCCGGTGGAGCAGCGGATGATGTTCGCCAATCCGGCCATCAACCGGCTCACCCCTCTGTCGATCGTACCGACGGCCAAATACTATCGCGATGCCGCCTGAACGGGCGTCCTTCCGCGCATCGTGAACCTTACCCGCGGCTCCCGCGTTACGAGTACCGGCGTCACTGATCATCGACGGCGCCGCATTCTTGCCCCAGGCTTGTCGCCGGCTCAAATCGGGTTTTTCACGGGAAGGAGTACGATCATGACCATCCACTCGCTTGCGCTCACGCCCCTGATCTCGCTGATCGCCGGCATATTGATCCTGGTGATGCCGCGCCTGCTCAACTACATCGTCGCGCTCTATCTGATCGTGGTCGGCCTGCTCGGCCTGTTTCCGCACCTCGCCGCCTAATGCAATCTCGCCCGGAACCGTGCAGCGGTTCTGGGCAACGGCACCCATCAAAACGAGCTTTGAAGCGTCTCGCCTGAATCCGATTCAGCGCGACGCGCTTTAAAGGCCCACGATGCCCCTCGCCACGGCGAGGGGCTGCCATCGCAATTTTAGCTTCCGCCCATTTCAACTTTCGTTTGAGGCTGTTGTCGCCGGCCGTGCGGCAATAGCGCCATTGCTCTTGCTCCGGCTTTTCGCTATGTGCCTCGAAGGCATTTTCGAAGGGGTATTCCTATGGCTGATCACACGCCGACCGGTCCTGTCGAACTGGGCGCGCAGATGGACTATGCCGAGCATGATCGTACCTACAACGCATTCCTCGCGCTGGCCAAATACGGCTCGCTCGTCTGCGCCGCCATTCTGCTGGCCATGGCCTTCGGCTTCTTCGCGGGCGGCTTCTTCTCGGCGACCATCCTGTTCATCGTGATCATGGCCGTCGGCTATTTCATTCTGCGGTAGACTCTCCAAGCCATTGCGTTTGACGTTCCGCCGGAGGTCCCGGCCGACGCCTTGCGCAGCAAGGTTCCAGCCGAAAGGATCATGCGGTGGGGCAGACGGTATTCATCCCTCGTGAGCTTGACGCGAACGAGCCGAGAGTCGCGGCCTCGCCCGAGACGGTGAAAAGGATGGCGGGCCTGGGCTTCGAGGTGATCGTCGAGAAGGGCGCCGGCCTGGGCTCGCGCATTACCGATCAGGAATTTGTCACCGCCGGCGGCACGATTGGAACTGCCGGGGACGCCAAGAACGCCGATGTGGTGCTGAAGGTGCGCCGGCCGACCGATGCCGAGCTCAAGGGCTACAAATCGGGCGCGGCCGTCATCGCCATCATGGATCCTTACGGCAACGATGCGGCGCTTGCCGCGATGGCCAGTGCCGGCATCACCGCCTTCTCGATGGAGTTCATGCCGCGCATCACCCGCGCGCAGGTGATGGACGTGCTTTCCTCGCAGGCCAATCTTGCCGGCTACCAGGCGGTGGTCGATGCGGCGGCCGAATATGACCGCGCGCTGCCGATGATGATGACGGCGGCGGGCACGGTGCCGGCAGCAAAAACCTTCATCATGGGCGTCGGCGTCGCCGGTCTGCAGGCGATCGCCACAGCGCGCCGTCTCGGCGCCGTCGTCACCGCCACCGACGTGCGTCCGGCGGTGAAGGAGCAGGTGCAGTCGCTCGGCGCAAAGTTCCTGGCGGTCGAGGACGAGGAGTTCAAGGCGGCGGAGACCGCCGGCGGCTACGCCAAGGAAATGTCGAAGGAATATCAGGCCAAGCAGGCGGCCCTGACCGCAGAGCACATCGCCAAGCAGGATATCGTCATCACCACGGCGCTGATCCCTGGACGTCCGGCGCCGAAGCTGGTGTCGGCCGCCATGGTCGCCTCGATGAAGCCGGGCTCGGTGATCGTCGACCTTGCGGTCGAACGCGGCGGCAATGTCGAAGGCGCTCAACCCGGCAGGGTCGTGACGACGGAAAACGGCGTCAAGATCGTCGGCCATCTCAATGTGCCCGGTCGTGTCGCGGCATCCGCCTCGCTGCTCTATGCCAAGAACCTCTACGCCTTCCTCGAGACAATGGTCGACAAGGTGACGAAGACCCTTGCCATCAAGCGCGATGACGAGCTGGTCAAGGCGACGATGCTGACCGATGCCGGCCAAATCGTGCACCCCAGTTTCGCCAAGGCCGCCGGGCAGCCGCGCACCGAGCCGGCTGCGATCCCGGCCACGGTCCTGGTCGCGGATGCCGCCGACAAGAAACCGGCGCCCAGGAGGAGGGCCGCAGCCAAGTCACCCTCGCCTAAGCCAGAAGGGACCGCGTGATGGAACAGCTGCAGAAAGCCCTCGACCAGCTCGATCAGGCGACCGCTGCCGTACGCCTCGCGGTGCAGGATCTCGCCAATGCGCCCGCCGGCGCCGAGGCTGCCGGCAACGCCGCGCACGCGCTCTCGGGCGGCGCCATCGATCCCTTTGTCTTCCGCTTCGCCATCTTCGTGCTGGCGATCTTCGTCGGCTATTATGTCGTCTGGTCGGTGACGCCGGCGCTGCACACGCCGCTGATGGCCGTCACCAACGCCATCTCCTCGGTCATCGTCGTCGGCGCGCTGCTTGCCGTCGGCATCGCCGCCTCCGGCCTTGCGGCGGGCTTCGGCTTCATCGCCCTGGTGCTGGTCTCGGTCAACATCTTCGGCGGCTTCCTCGTCACCCAGCGCATGCTCGCCATGTACAAGAAGAAGGAAAAGTGACGTGACCGTCAATCTCGCTTCCTTCCTCTATCTGGTCTCCGGCATCCTGTTCATCCTGGCGCTGCGCGGCCTGTCGCATCCGACCACCAGCCGCCAGGGCAATCTCTACGGCATGATCGGCATGGGCATTGCCATCGCCACCACGCTGGCGCTGGCGCTGCCCTCGGCTGGCCGCTTCGGCCTGATCGTGCTCGGGCTTGCCATCGGCGGCGGCGTCGGCGCTTATGTGGCGCGCCGCATCGCCATGACCTCGATGCCGCAGCTGGTCGCCGCCTTCCACTCGCTCGTCGGTTTCGCCGCCGTCATGGTGGCGGCGGCAGCAATCTACGCGCCGGAAAGCTTCGGCATCGGCACGGCCGGCGACATCCATGCCCAGGCGCTCATCGAGATGAGCCTCGGCGTCGCGATCGGTGCCATCACCTTCACCGGCTCGGTCATCGCCTTCCTCAAGCTCGACGGCCGCATGTCCGGCAAGCCGATCATGATCGGCGGCCGCCACCTGATCAACATCGCGCTCGGCGTAGCCCTCGTGGTGCTGATCGTGCTGCTCGTCACCACCGAATCCAAGCTAATCTTCTGGCTGATCGTCGCCGCTTCGCTGGTGCTCGGCGTGCTTCTGATCATCCCGATCGGCGGCGCCGACATGCCGGTCGTGGTGTCGATGCTGAATTCCTATTCCGGTTGGGCGGCAGCGGCGCTCGGCTTCACGCTCGGCAATCTGGCGCTGATCATCACCGGTGCGCTGGTCGGTTCTTCCGGTGCGATCCTGTCCTACATCATGTGCAAGGGCATGAACCGCTCCTTCATCTCCGTCATTCTCGGCGGCTTCGGCGGCGAGACGGCTGCGGCTGCCGACGACGGCATCGAGCGCACCGTCAAGCAGGGCTCGGCCGACGACGCCGCCTATCTGATGATGAACGCGCAGAAGGTCATCATCGTGCCCGGCTACGGCATGGCGGTCGCGCAGGCGCAGCATGCGCTGCGCGAGATGGCCGACAAGCTCAAGGCCAACGGCGTCGAGGTCAAATACGCCATCCATCCGGTCGCCGGCCGCATGCCCGGCCACATGAACGTGCTGCTCGCCGAGGCCAATGTGCCCTATGACGAGGTGTTCGAGTTGGAGGACATCAACTCCGAATTCGCCCAGGCCGATGTCGCCTATGTCATCGGCGCCAACGACGTCACCAACCCGTCCGCGCGAGATGACAAGAGCAGCCCGATCTACGGCATGCCGATCCTCGACGTCGACAAGGCCCGCACCTGCCTGTTCGTCAAGCGCTCGCTGGGTTCGGGCTATGCCGGCATCGACAACACGCTGTTCTACAAGGACGGCACCATGATGCTGCTCGGCGACGCCAAGAAGATGACCGAGGAAATCGTCAAGGCCTTCGATCACTGATCCGGCTTGCCATCTCAAAGACCGAAAAGCCCGGCCGTGAGCCGGGCTTTGTCTTTCAATCACCGGATGGTTCAGTCTAGCCTTTGGACAGGAAAAGCGCCTCGTCTTCGTCGCGCTGCTTGCCGCCGAGAGCTGCGGCAGCGCTGGCGATGAATGCGCCGATGACCAACGCCAAGGCGCCGATCAGGGCAAATGAGGCCGTTGCCTTCCTGGCCGTGTCTGCCGCCTGCTTGGCCTTGGTCTTAGCCTCCTCCACCTTTGCAAGCACCGCATCGACACGGGCCTTTGCGTCGGCTTCCGGAAGGCCTGTGCGGGCAGTCACAAGCTGCGCCAGGTAGGTCTTGTCGTCGGCCGACACCTCACCGGAGGCGGCACTTGCGACCAGGATGCGAGACGCTTGCGCCGTGGTCGCCGCGTCGTTTTGCGGATTGGCGGCTGCAAGCTTGCTCGCATCCGCCGGACGGAACAGCGTGTCGACGAAATACGATGTCGCATTGTCGACCGAGGCGCCGTTGGCGTTTGCCGACGCGCCTGCCGAGGCACCCATCGCGGCGCCCGACGCGACAGTGGATGCCGCCTGCACGCCCGTCCCAACTGCAGCCGACAGGACCGAGCCGAGAACACCGGCGACAAGCAACGTGGCCAGCGCCCAGGCAAGGAAGCCGTGGGTGGTGTCGCGGAAATAGACCTCGTCAGTGTGGACGCCAACCCATTTGGTCCGCAACCGCCCGGCAAGATAACCGCCTAGGCCCGCCGACAGCCATTGCACGACGATTAACCAGGCGCCGGTGGTAGCCGCGAAGGTGGTGACCGAAGGATTCGACGCGGACCAGGGCGAAACCATCGTCAGCCCGAGTCCGGAGCCGAGCAAGGTAAGGATGAGAGTCAAAGCCGAGGCTGCGAAAGCGCCAGCGATGATCGGCCCCCAACTGACGGCGGTGGCGGAGGATTCTAGCGTACCGGGAGCATCGGTTGCCGATAGGGTGGGCTGCATCGAAGCCTCCTAGCGGGCAAAAAGCATGATGAGAATGATGATCGGAATCGGAACCCCGAGCAACCAGAGCAAGATACCGCGGCCCATCGAAACCTCCTGAAACAAGTTGTGATCGATCTGTCACAATGTTTCAGGAGACCTTCTGTTCCGGTCGGATCACCCCATCCGCCACGGACGGCGGACCGACGGCAGGCTGAGAGGCCCGATGGCACGGTCCTCAAATATCCAGATTGGCCACCGACAGCGCATTGTCCTGGATGAACTCGCGCCGCGGCTCCACCTCGTCGCCCATCAGCCGTGAGAACAGGCTGTCGGCGTCGGTCGCGTCGGCCACCTTGACCTGAAGCAGCGAGCGCACATTCGGATCCAGCGTGGTTTCCCAGAGCTGTTCGGCGTTCATCTCGCCAAGGCCCTTGTAGCGCTGCATGGTCAGTCCCTTGCGGCCAGCCGCGAACACCGCGTTGAGCAGCGCCAGCGGCCCGGAAAGGAGCTCGGAAGTCTCCTTGCGGCGCAGCGCCGGCTGCTCGCCATAGACTTCCGCCAGGCGCGCTGCATAGCGGTCCAGCTGGCGCGCATCGGCCGAATTGATCAGCCCGGCATCGAGCTGGACCGCGTCCTTGACGCCGCGCACGGTGCGTTCGAAGACATAGCCGCCCGACCCGTCATTGGAGGTCGACAGCCGTCCGCTCCAGCCGCGCTCGGTCTCCTCGGCGATCATGTCGAGCCGCCTGGCGACGTGTTCGGCCATGGCGGTGGCGCGGCCGAGATCGGCGAGCACGTCGGCGTTGAGCGCGCCGGCGATCGCCGCCTGCTCGACGACACTGCGGTTGTAGCGCGTGTGCAGCCCGTTGATCAGGTGCCGCACCGCCAAGGCGTCGTCGACCGCGCCGCGCAGGTCCTGTCCGGTCCGCACCTCGCCGGAGGCGAGCGTCAGTGAAGCCTCTTCCAGCCCGGACTCGATCAGATATTCCTCATAGGCGCTTTCGTCCTTGAGATATTGCGAGCTCTTGCCCCGCGTCACTTTGTAGAGCGGCGGCTGGGCGATGTAGAGATGGCCGCGCTCGATCAGCTCCGGCATCTGCCGGAAGAAGAAGGTGAGCAGCAGCGTGCGGATGTGAGCGCCGTCGACGTCGGCGTCCGTCATCAGGATGATCTTGTGGTAGCGCAGCTTGTCGGCGTTGAACTCGTCCTTGCCGATCGAGGTGCCGAGCGCCGTGATCAGCGTGCCGATCATGTCGGAGCTGAGCATACGGTCGAAGCGCGCCCGCTCGACATTCAGGATCTTGCCCCGCAGCGGCAGGATCGCCTGGTTCTGGCGCGAGCGCCCGCCCTTGGCCGAGCCGCCGGCCGAGTCGCCCTCAACGATGAAGATTTCCGATTTCGCGGGATCGCGCTCTTGGCAGTCGGCAAGCTTGCCGGGCAGCGAGGTGACGCCGAGCGTGCTCTTGCGGGTTATGTCGCGCGCCTTGCGCGCGGCTTCGCGCGCGGCGGCCGCCTGGATCACCTTCTCCACCACCACCTTGCCTTCGCTTGGATGCTCTTCCAGCCAGGTGCCCAGCGCCTCGTTGACCAGGCTTTCCACCACCGGCCGGACTTCCGAGGAGACCAGCTTGTCCTTGGTCTGCGAGGAGAATTTCGGATCCGGAACCTTGACCGACAGAACGGCCGTCAGGCCTTCGCGGCAGTCGTCGCCGGTGAGCGAAACCTTTTCCTTCTTGGTCTGGCCGGAGGACTCGCCATAGCCGGTGATCTGCCTGGTCAGCGCGGCGCGGAATCCGGCCAGATGCGTGCCGCCGTCGCGCTGCGGGATGTTGTTGGTGAAGGCCAGCACGTTCTCGTGGTAGCTGTCGTTCCACCACATCGCCACCTCGACGGTGATGCCGTCGCGCTCGGCGCGAATGGCGATCGGCTTCTCGATCAGCGGCTTCTTCACCCGGTCGAGATACTTGACGAATTCCTCTAGGCCGCCGTCATAATGCAATTCGTGGCGCACGAGGTCGGCATGGCGCGCGTCGGTCAGCACGATGCGCACGCCGGAATTGAGGAAGGCGAGCTCGCGCAGCCGGTGCTCGAGCGTGTTGTAGTCGAATTCGACCATGGTGAAGGTTTCGGCTGACGGGAAGAAGGTGATCTCGCTGCCGCTGCGGCCTTCATAGGTCCCCGGTCGCTTGTCCTGCTCGTAGGTGCCGGTCACCTTCAGCGGAGCGTCGGCATTGCCGTGCGTGAAGCTCATCTCGAAGATTTCGCCGTTGCGACGGATCTTGAGCTTGAGCCATGCCGAAAGAGCGTTGACCACCGAGACGCCAACGCCGTGCAGGCCGCCCGAAACCTTGTAGGAGTTCTGGTCGAATTTGCCGCCGGCATGCAGCTGGGTCATGATCACTTCGGCCGCCGAGACGCCCTCGCTGGGATGGATATCGGTCGGAATCCCGCGGCCATTGTCGATGACGGTCACCGAGCCGTCGGGGTTGAGCGTCACCGAGACGAGGTCGGCATGCCCGGCCAGCGCCTCGTCGATGGCGTTGTCCACCACCTCATAGACCATGTGATGCAGGCCCGAGCCGTCGTCGGTGTCGCCGATATACATGCCCGGCCGCTTGCGGACAGCGTCCAACCCCTTCAAAACTTTGATGGAATCGGCGCCATACTCGGCTTCCGCGCCAATGGCGCTTTCGGTCTGATCGCTCATAAATACCTGTCTGATTGATGTCGCTGATCCGGCGCGGAAAATGGTCCCGAATCGCGCCGTTTTGATGTCCTTGATATAGGCGCAAATGGCCGTTTTTCCAAGGTTTGCAGGCGTTTTGCCGGCTTGGCGAGCGGCCGTTGGCAGGCCGGGCGCGATACTCCGGGAAGCGCGGGGCGGGCAGCGGGCTATGCCGGCGCGAAAGCCTCGCCCGAGCGCGGCGTTGCAGCAGTCATATCGGGACGTCTGCTATTCCGCCCGGAGGCCGGCGCGCAGCGCCTTCAGCGCCTCGCTCCAGCGGAACAACTCGTCCAGCATGGTCTTGGCGCCGCCCAGCACCTGCTCGCTCGGATGATACGCGCCCTCCTTGTCGAGCAAGGTCCTGTAGGAAGGCAGCGCCACGCCTTCCGGGATCGGCATGACGCCGACCGAGGTCAGCAGCGGCTTCAGCGCCTGTGCCGCGCGCAGGCCGCCGGACACCCCGCCATAGCTGAAGATGGCGGCGGGCTTGTAGCGCCACTCCTTGAGCAGATAGTCGACGGCGTTAACAATCGCCGGAGCGGCGAAATAATTGTATTCCGGCGCCACGAACACGAAGGCGTCGGCGGCGTCGATCGCCTTCGACCAGGCCTTGGTGTGGTCGTTCTCGTATTTGCGCAGGCGCGGATGATGCGGCTCGTCGAGCAGCGGCAGCTTGAAGGCGGCAATGTCGGCGAGCGCCGGCTCGAACTTGCCTTGCTCGCGCGCGAACCCCTCCAGCCACTCGGCGAAGATCGGTCCGGCGCGTCCCGGTCGCGTGCTGCCGATGATGATGCTCAACTGGTGCTTCACGGGTGGCTCCTCGATTGACGGTATCCGTTGGCGACTAAAGGAACCGGTCACCGTCAACAAGCAGCCATCGAAGGGCGCCGTTCACATTCAGGCGAGGCGGTCTCTCCATGGGCTTTCCGTTCGGTCACATGGACGCCCGCTTTGCCGCGCATTACATTTGCCGTCGTAGCGGAGCATCCGATGGACACAAAGCCCGCCCCCTTCGTGCCGCCTGCGCCGAAGCCGCGCACCCAGCCGCCCTCGACGCTGGAGATGATGCGCATCGTCTACCGCAACCCGCTCGAGCTGTGGGGCGAGCATACCTACAACGAGCCCTGGATCTCGGTGACCGGTATCGGCGGGCCGCTGGTCATCGCCAACGATCCCGGCCTCATCCGCCACGTGCTGATCGACAACGCCAGGAACTACAAGATGGCGACGGTGCGCCAGCTGATCCTGCGCCCGATCCTGCGAGACGGCTTGCTCACCGCCGAGGGCGAGGTGTGGAAGCGCTCCCGCAAGGCGATGGCGCCGGTGTTCACGCCGCGCCACATCTTCGGTTTCGCCGAGCCGATGCTGAAGCGCACGCTGGAATTCGCCACCCGCTACGAGGCCGGCGGTACGACCGACGTCGCCCGCGACATGACGATGCTCACCTATGATATCCTCGCCGAGACGCTGTTTTCGGGCGAGATCGCCGGCGAGCCCGGCAGCTTCGCCAAGGAGATCGACCGCCTGTTCGAGACCATGGGCCGGGTCGATCCGCTCGACCTGTTGCGCGCGCCACAATGGCTGCCGCGGCTGACGCGCATCCGCGGCCGCAAGACCATGGCTTATTTCCGCAACATCGTTGCCAACACGGTGAAAATGCGCGAGCAGCGGCTGAAGCGCGATCCCGACGGCGTGCCGCAGGATTTCCTGACACTTCTCCTGAAAGCCGAGGGGCCGGACGGCCTGACCCGCGCCGAAGTCGAGGACAACATCATCACCTTCATCGGCGCCGGGCACGAGACCACGGCGCGCGCGCTCGGCTGGACGATCTACTGTCTCGCCGAAGCGCCTTGGGAGCGCGACAAGGTCGAGCAGGAGATCGATGCGGTGTTGGCGCGCGAGCCCGATCCGACAAGGTGGCTGGACGCCATGCCGCTCACCCGCGCCGCCTTCGAGGAAGCGCTGAGGCTTTATCCGCCGGCGCCCTCGATCAATCGCGAGCCGATCGAGCCGGAGACCTGGAACGGCCTCTATATCCCGAGATACGCCGCCGTGCTGGTGATGCCCTGGGTGGTGCATCGCCATCGCAAGCTATGGGACAGGCCGGACGCCTTCATGCCGGAGCGCTTCCATCCGGAGAACCGCGAACGGATCGACCGCTTCCAGTATCTGCCTTTCGGCGCCGGGCCGCGCGTCTGCATCGGCGCCAGCTTCGCCATGCAGGAGGCGATCATTGCTTTGGCCATCCTGTTGTCGCGCTTCCGTTTCGACGTAACGTCACAAACTCGGCCATGGCCGGTGCAGAAGCTGACCACGCAGCCGCAGGGCGGCCTGCCGATGCAGATTTCCCGCCGCGCCTGATTGGAACGGGTCCCGATCGGGAACAGTCTACCGGTCGGCGATCGGCCGGCGCTGCTGGAACTGGCCAGCGGCGCGGAAGCGCCAGAGATAGCTCGGCAGGATCGCGGCGATCGCCTGCGGCTGGATGCCGAGGCCATTGATCGTTCTGTTCGCCTTGGCGGCGGCTTCGGAGACGACGTTGTGCTCGCGCAGCTGCAGCACCTGGTCCTTGGTCAGCAGCGGATTGGGCAACAGCTGCAGGATCGAGGCTTGGATATTGGCCACCCACCACGGCACCGGCACCAGGAGGCGTCTGCGGTCGATAACGGCGAGCAGCTCCTGCATGCATTCCTTGAAGGTCAACACCTGCGGGCCGCCGAGCTCATAGGTCTGGCCACGCTCGACCTTGCCGTCGACCGAGCGTGCCACCGCCTCGGCAACGTCGCCGACATAGATCGGCTGGAATTTCGTCTCCCCGCCGCCGATCAGCGGCAGCACGGGCGAGAAGCGCGCCATGTTGGCGAAGCGGTTGAAGAAGGCGTCCTCGGGTCCGAAATTGATCGAGGGCCGCAAGACGACGGCGTCGGGCACCGTCTCGAACACTGCTTTCTCGCCGAGAGCCTTGGTGCGGGCATATCCCGACGGCGAGTTGAGGTCGGCGCCGAGCGCCGATATATGGGTGAGGCCGGCGCCGACCGATCGCGCGGCCTCGGCGACGGCGCGCGCGCCGAACCCGTGCACGGAGCCGAATTTCTGCCGGCCGCTCTCATGCAGTATGGCGACGAGGTTGACGACGTGGTCGGCGCCCTGAACGGCGCGGTCGACCGACCAGCGCACGCGCACATTGGCCTGCACCGGCTGGATCTGGCCGACATTGCCGAGCGGCTGCACATGGCCGGCAAGGTCGGGCCGCCGGCAGGCGACCCGGATGCGATAGCCGCGCTTGGCGAGCGCGCGAACGACATGACGGCCGACGAATCCCGAGCCGCCGAACACGACGACGAGCTTGGGGGTCTGCAGGATTTCGGTCATGGCTGGCTCCGCGCGCAAAAGCTTGGCTGAGCCGCTTCTTAATCCGTTTCGCGTCAAAGGCAAAGAGCGACCGGAGGTCGCCGCCGCCTTGTTTTTTAGTAATTCCAGGAAAGTGTGGAGCGGTTTTCCGTGCCGAATTGCGTCAGGGTAAAAGCCGCTCAGAACGCCCGGCCGATGCGCGCGTCGACCGAATGCCGGTTGCCGCCTCGGATGACGAAGAAGGCGAGGATTGCCGCCCAGAGCAGCGACTTTTCCGCGCCCGAAAAGCCCTGGCCCATGGTGACCCAGTGGAACCATACTGTGACCAGAAGCACGATCAGGCCGGCGAAAGCGGCCGGGCGGGTGACGAGGCCGATGGCAATCAAAATGCCGCCGAAGAATTCGGTGCAGGCGAGCAGCGGCGACCAGAAGACGCCAGGATAGAAGCCCAGACCTTCGACCATTTCCGTGGCGCCAAATGGATTGACGATCTTCTGCGAGCCATGAATGGCGAGGAAGACCCCGGCAACGGCGCGCAGCAGCGTTTCGGCCGCATTGTTCAGCGTCGCATAGAGTCCGCCTAGGGCCGGAACGATAAGCCTTGGTCTGGACGTGTCGGTGCTGGCGAACATGCGGTCTCCTTTTTGCTGATTTGACGGACGCAAAGGCGTCCGCTCCGTCAAATAGGATAAACCTGACGAACTTTCGCATGTTTTATTGCCGCAGTGAGAAACAGAAAACCCCGCCGAGGCGGGGTTTTCCGGGCAGTGAGCGCACCGAAACAGGGTCCAACGAGGCGGCCTGACCTGAGACGGTATCAAGGCGGCGTGAAGCAAGCACGCCCGCCCCGGCCCTGGACGCCCGGCGCGACGGCCGCCAATCGCAAGCCGCGACCCAAGCCACCCTTTTGCGGCTTGCTATGTGGGGTGCCGCTGATGGTCGCTGCCGGGCTAAGAAAAGGTTCAAAGGGCGCGAAGCAAATGCGCGCCTTGTTGCCGGGCGATGCCCCGATCAGGCCGAGTAGCGTTCGGCGAATTCGGAAATGCGCTGCACGACCGCCTTCGGGATATCGACTCCACGCGCCGTCGCCTTTTCAGCGGCCTCTGCCCGGGCGCGGCCGGGGATGTGCACGCCGTAGCGCCGCCGCAGCCGGTCAAGCTGGTCCTTCATGCGCTGTTCAAAATCCGGATCGACCAATTTGGGCTCGATAGCGAGCACGAAGAGCCCGGTTCCGGGGCTGTCCGGCCCGCCTGAGAACCAGGGTGCGTCGAGCGACCAGTTGGCGCCGGAAATCCCCGCCGCCAGCACCTCGACCATAAGCGCGATGTTGGCGCCGCGCTGGCCGCCGAAGGCGAGCATCGCGCCCTTCATCGCCGCCGCTGGATCGGTGGTCGGATTGCCGCTGGCATCCAGTGCCCAGCCCTCGGGGATCTTCCTGCCGTCTTCCGCCGCCTTGCGGATGTTGACGAAGGCGGTGGCGCTCGACGATTGGTCGATCACCAACGGCGGCCCGTCCGCGGCAGGCGCGGCAAAGGACATCGGGTTGGTGCAGTAGACCGGCTTGACCGAGCCCGAGCCTGCAAGCACCGCCGGCCCGTTGGTGGCGGCGAACGAGACCAGCCCCTGCGCTGCCAGCCGTCCGGTGAAATAGCCGAGCGCGCCGCAGGTATAGGCGTTCCTTTGCGAGAAGATGGCGACGCCGAACAGCCTCGCCGCCTTGACGAGGTCATCGATAGTGCGGTCGAAGCCGGTATGGGCAAGTCCGCCGCGCGCATCGGAGAGGTAGGCGGCCAGCGCCGGCCGGGTGACGACCGGATCGGCATTGCCGTCGATGCGGCCGTCCTCGATCGCCTCCAGATAGTCGATGAAATGCGACAGGCCGACCGCCGACAGGCCTTCTGCTTCCGCCGCGATGATCGAGGCAACCAGCGACTGCGTCGCTTCTTCATTGGCGCCGGCGCCCAATGCCGCCATGCGGCAGAGCCCTGTTGCCTGGTCGAGAGTGAGTTGCATCGGAGCCGTCCTGAGGGAGTAAGGGAATAAGGGAGTAGGGGGAAATTGTGGAGCAAATAGCGAATGGGGATGGAAATGTGAATGCGGATCGTGGCTGAACACTCCCCTATTCCCCTATTCCCCTATTCCCCTACTAACCGATCTTGACCGGAATCCGGGCCTCGATGCGGCTGAAGATGAGAACCAGGATGCCGGTGATGGTCATGTAGATCAGCGCCAGCAGCAGCAAGGGCTCGTAGGTGAGATAAGTGTCCTGCCGCACCTTGGACGAGACGGCGAAGATATCGATGACGCTGATCGTCGCCACCAGCGGCGTCGACTTGAGCTGCAGCACGGTTTCGCCGGTCAGTGTCGGAAGCGCGCGGAAGAAGGCCTGCGGCAGCCAGATGCGGCGGAAGATCTTGAAGCGGCTCATGCCGAAGGCGCGCGCGGCTTCCAGCTGCCCTTTCGGCACGCCGGCGAAGGCGCCGCGCATCACCTCGCCTTCATAGCCTGCAAATGACAAGGTCAACGCCAATACGCCGTAGGGCCAGGCTTGCCTGAGATAGGGCCACATCCAGGACTCGCGGATCCATGGATATTGCGGAAAAAGCGATCCCAGCCCGTAGTAGAGCAGCCACAGTTGCAGCAGCAGCGGCGTACCGCGGATGATGGTGCAGAAGATCTTGGCCGGTGCGGCGAGCCAGAACGGCCCACCGGCCTGCGCCAGCCCAAGCGGTACGGCCAGTATAAAGCCCAGCGCGCAGGTCGCGACGAGGATCCACAGCGACCGCCAGATGCCGAGCAGCCCCATCTGCCAATATTGCGGCAGCCAGTCCCAGCGCATGAAGAAGGCCGCGCAGAGGACCAATCCCAGCGCGATTAGGATCAGCACGATGCGGTGCGGCTTCAGCCAGAGCGAGGCACGCGCCGCCATGTTGATCGCGGTCGCTTCGGCCGACATCAGCGCGCCTCCTTGACGGAAGGCATGCCGCGCCGCGACCAGGCCTCGACGCGGCCGATGATCACGTTGGAAAACAGCGTCAGCGCCAGATAAAGCGCGCCGGCAGCAAGATAGAAGACCAGATAGGCCTTGGTGACGCCGGCCGCCTGACGCGTCGCCAGCGTCAGTTCGAAGAAGCCAACGACGGCAAGCAACGCGGTGTCCTTGGTGGCGATCAGCCAGAGATTGGCAAGGCCGGGAATGGCGAAAGGCAGCATTGCCGGCAATGTTATGCGCCTCAACATCAGGCCGGGCGGCATGCCATAGGCGCGGGCGGCCTCGATCTGGCCTTGTGGGATGGACAGGATGGCGCCGCGGATGACTTCCGTCGAATAGGCGCCCTGCACGACGCCAAGGACAAAGATGCCGGCGGCCAGCCCGCTGATGTCGACGCGCTGGTAACCCATCGCGGTCAGCAGCTGATTGATGAGATCGGTGCCGGCGTAATAGAGCAGCAGGATCAGCACCAGTTCCGGCACGGCGCGCACCACCGTGGTGTAGACGGCGAGCAGATCGCGCGCCACCGGTCCGCCGTAGAGCTTGCCCCAGGCGCCGCCGGTGCCGATCAAAAGGCCAAGGCAGGTGGCGCCGATGGCGATCTCGATCGAATGCAGCAATCCGACCAGCAGGGTGCCGCCCCAGCCGGGCGGCACGGGCGACAGGAGCTCGATGATGCCGGCCGCCGAGGCCGGAAGAAAGGCATTGATCAGCTTCGCCCCCGAATTGCTGGCAGCCGCCGACCGCAGCGTTCAGCGGCGGGCATGCGTGGCAAGGTTTGGGCCAAGGGGCATGGCGCTGGCCATGCCCCCAACATCAAAAGGAGGCGTCAGTTCGACTGCGTGGCGCCGCCATAGATGTCGAAGTCGAAGTATTTCTTCGAGATCTCATCGTACTTACCGTTGGCGCGGATGGCCTTGATGCCGGCGTTGATCTTTTCCTTGAGCGCGGTGTCTTCCTTGCGCACGCCGGCGCCGACGCCCGGTCCGAGCACCTCGTCGTCCGGCGCGACCATGCCCTTCAGATCGCAGCAGGCCTTGCCCTGGTCCGTCTTGAGGAATTCGCCGAGCGCGATGGAGTCGGCCTGCACCGCATCGAGACGGCCGGCGGCGAGATCGTTGTTGGCCTCGTCCTGCGTCTGGTATTCCTTGATCTCCTGCGCGCCGGTGAAGTGCTTCTTGGCGTAGACGGCATGTACGGTCGACACCTGAACGCCGATCACCTTGCCTTTAAGATCGTCCGGCGTGGCGCCGAACTTCTGATCCTTCGGTCCGATGATTGCTGTCGGCGTGTTGTAATACTTATCCGAGAAGTCGATCGTCTTCTTGCGCTCGTCGGTGATCGACATCGAGGAGACGATGAGGTCGATCTTCTTGGTGGTGAGCGCCGGAATGATGCCGTCCCAGGCAACGGGCGTGATGACGCAGTCGAGCTTCTCCTCGGCGCAGACGGCGTCGATGAAATCGATCTCCCAGCCGACCCACTTGCCCGTCGCGTCCGGCGAGGTGAACGGCGGATAGGGCTCGGCGGCGACGCCGATCTTGACCTGATCGGCCTTGGCCACGCCCATCGCGGCGACGCCGAACAGCAGCGCCGCGGCGAAGGTCTTGAGAACAGTCTTCATTTCAGGACTCCCAGTTTGTTGTCGTTCCCGGTTTTCGCTCCGCTTGACGCCGGCCCTAGCCGACATTGCGGAGGAATTGCTTGAGCCTTTCGGATTTCGGGGCGCCGAACAGCTGTTCCGGCGAGCCTTCTTCCTCGACCAGCCCGTTGTAGAGGTAGACGACATGGGTCGCGACCTCGCGGGCGAATTTCATTTCATGCGTCACCAGCACCATGGTGCGCCCCTCGCGCGCCAGGTCGCCGATCACCTTCAGAACCTCGCCGACCAGCTCCGGATCGAGCGCGGAGGTCGGTTCGTCGAACAGCATGACGCGCGGATTGATCGCCAGTGCCCTGGCGATTGCGGCGCGCTGCTGCTGGCCGCCCGACAGGAATGCCGGGTAGACGTCGCGCTTCTCCGCCAGCCCGACCCGGGCGAGCAGCTTCTCGGCCTGGGCGATCGCCTCGTCGCGCTTGACGCCGAGCACGTGCACCGGAACCTCGATGACGTTCTCGATCAGCGTCATGTGGCTCCACAGGTTGAAGTTTTGGAACACCATGCCGAGTCTCGAGCGGATGCGCTCGATCTGCTTGCGGTCGGCAGGAACCGTATGGCCGTGGCTGTCGGCCTTCAGCTTGATCTCCTCGCCATTGACACGGATGATGCCGCTGGTCGGGTTTTCCAGGCAGTTGATGCAGCGCAGCAGCGTCGACTTGCCGGAGCCCGAGCCGCCGATGATGGCGATCACCTCGCCGTCGCGCGCCGACAGCGAAACGCCCTTCAGCACATGCAACTGGCCGAACTTCTTGTGCAGGTTCTCGACATGGATGGCTTCGGCGGCGCCGCTCTGCGCTTGGCCGGCTGGGACTGCGGCGGCTTCCACCGCGCTCACCGGGTAACCTCTATAGGGGCGACGGCAGTTCGTCGAACGTCCATCCGGCTCATCAACATACGCTGTACTGTCCCGCTCCTCACTTCAGCATGGACCCGGCAGCGCGAGCCCGTCAATCCCGTTCATTACGGCACTTGCGACCTTGTTGCGCAAGTGTATAAATAGCCGTTCATGAAATTTTTTCGGTTTTTTTCATCTTAAAAGGGCATTGATGAGCGCTTTCGGATCACAATCCATGGCGGCGCCACTGCGGCGCGTGCTCATGCGGTCGGCGGCGAACGCGATGCGCGACGCCGACAGAGCTCAATGGCACTATGGCCCCGGGTTCAACCCGGCGAAGGCAGCGTCGCAGCATGCGGCCCTTGCTGAACTGGTAGCCGCTTCCGGCGCCGAAATCGAATGGATCGAGGACAAGGCGGACGGCCTTTCGGATTCGGTGTTCACGCACGACCCATCGCTGATGACCGACCGCGGTGCGCTGATCCTCTCGATGGGCAAGCCATTGCGCGCCAGGGAGCCCTCCCTGCATGAGGAAACCTATAGAGGGCTGGGCATTCCGATCCTCGGCCGCGTCGAGGCTCCTGGCCAGGTCGAAGGCGGTGATTGCGTATGGGTGGATGCCCGCACGCTGGCGATCGGGCGCGGGGTCCGCTCCACCCAGGAAGGCATCCAGCAGGTTTCGAACCTGCTGACGCCGCTGGGAATTTCCGTCTACGGTTTTGATCTGCCGCTGTGGCAGGGTGAAGAGTCGTGCCTGCATCTGATGTCGGTGATCAGCCCGCTGGCCGACGATCTCGCGCTGGTCTATTCGCCGCTTTTGCCGGCCCCGTTCTATCAGATGCTGAAGGCGCGCGGCATCAGGCTGGTCGAAGGCGACGCCGGAGAATTCGCCGCTTCCAACGGCCTCAGCCTGAACGTGCTGCCGACCAGCCCGCACAAGGTCATTGCCGTTGCGGGCTTTCCCAAGACCAAAGCCGCGATGGAGGCCGCCGGCTGCACGGTTGAGATTTTCGAGGCGGACGCGCTCTGTATCGCCTGTGAAGGCGGGCCGACATGCCTGACACGGCCGATCCTGCGCCGATGACTGCGCGCCGCAAGTTCCGTCGCGAGGGCGAGGAGCGGCGGCGGCAGGATCTGATCGAAGCGACTCTGGACTGCGTGGCGGAATATGGCCTGCAGGGCGCCACTTTGCGCACCATCGCATTGCGTGCCGGCGTCACCGCCGGCCTGATCCGGCACTATTTCCCCGGCAAGGAAGAATTGCTGCAGGGGGCCTATACGGCGCTGGTCGGCCGCATGACCGAGCAGGCGAAAGCAGCATTGGTCATGGAAGAGGCGTCGCCTCGCCAACGCCTTGCAGCTTTCGTCACCGCCAATCTCAGCGCGCCGATCATCGACCAGCGGGTGTTTTCGCTCTGGGCGACCTTCATCGGCCGTGCCGGTGCGGATCCGACGCTCGCCCGTGCTCACCGCGAAGGCTATCTTGGCTTTCGTAACGAGGTGGAAGCGGTCGTCGTCGAGGTGCTCGCCGCCGAACAGCGCGAACCGGACGCAAGTCAGCTGCGCCGTCATGCCATCGCCATCAATGCGATCATCGACGGGCTTTGGATCGAAGGCTGCCTGGCCGGTGAGATGTTCTCGCCAGGCGAGTTGGCGGCGATTGGCATCAAGGCTGTCGAGGCCGAACTCGGCCTCGCATCGCTGAAGCATGATCCCGAAAAGTAGGACCCGGTTTTCGGAGAAAGATCATGCTCAACAAAGGTTAGATCGGGATGGCAATTCAACGAAACGCCATCACGGTCCAGAGCAATTCCAGGAAAAGGTGAAAAGCGGTTTCCCGTCCGGGATTGCGTAACAAACAAAGAGATAGAGCAAATCACTGTTTCCGTTAAACGGTGATCCGCTCCAAAGGGAGAAAACCAATGACCACGCTCGGCGAAGCGCTCATCACCTTGCTCGAGGCGCATGGCGTCGACACCGTATTCGGCATTCCGGGCGTGCATACGGTCGAGCTTTATCGCGGCCTGGCGCGTTCGAAGATCCGCCACATCACGCCGCGCCACGAGCAGGGCGCCGGCTTCATGGCCGACGGCTACGCCCGCGCCGGCGGCCGGCCGGGCGTGGCTTTCGTCATCACCGGACCCGGCCTCACCAACACCATCACCGCGATGGGCCAGGCGCGCGCCGATTCGGTGCCGATGCTGGTGATCTCCGGTGTCAATGCCACCGATACGCTCGGCAAGGGTTTGGGCTTCCTGCACGAACTGCCGGACCAGCGCGGCATGATGGAGAAGGTGGCGCTGTCTTCTGAGCGTGTCACCGAGGCCGAGGAACTGCCGGGTGCGCTCGCCCGAGCCTTCGCCGTCTTCTCCTCGTCGCGGCCGGGTCCGGTTCACATCGAGATCCCGACAAACGTCATGGTGAAGCCCGCCGAGGGGCTCGCGCCGGTGCTCGGCAACGCCGCGCCGCCCGCTCCGGACGCGGCGGCTGTTGCCGAGGCTGCGAGGTTGATCAAGGCGGCTCGCCGTCCGCTGATTCTTGCCGGTGGCGGTGCCAAGAAAGCCGACGCGGCGCTGACGCGTTTCGCCGAAGCGCTCGGCGCGCCGGTGGTCGAGACCGCCAATGCGCGCGGCCTGCTGCATGGCCACCCCCTCTTGGTGCCGGCAAGCCCCAGCCTCAAGGCGGTGCGCGCGCTGATGGCGGATGCCGATCTGGTGATCGCCGCCGGCACCGAATTCGGGCCCACCGACTATGACGGTTATGGCGATGGCGGCTTCGTGCTGCCGCCGAGCCTCATCCGCATCGATATCGGCGCCGACCAACTCGCGCGCCGTCCGGTGACGGTTGGCATCCACGCCGATTGTGCCGAGGCGCTTTCTGCCCTGCTGGCTGCACTCGGCGCCGCTCATGTCGCCGCGAAAGACGGCGAAGCCCGCGCTGCCGCAGGGCGAGAGGCCGCGCTGGCGGAGCTGCGGCCAGACTATCTGGCGCAACTGCGCGCGGTGGAGACGATCCGCGACGCGCTGCCCGGCGCCATCATCGTCGGCGACTCGACGCAGCCGATCTACGCCGCCAATCTCTATTACGACCACGACCGTGCGGCTGGCTGGTTCAATGCCGCGACCGGTTTCGGCGCGCTGGGCTACGGTCCGCCGGCGGCGATCGGTGCCGCCCTTGCCGTGCCCGAAGCGCCGGTCGTGTGCCTCACCGGCGACGGCGGCTTCCAGTTCACCTTGCCGGAGCTCGGCGCGGCGCTCGACGCCGAGGCGCCGGTGATCTTCGTCGTCTGGAACAATCGCGGTTATCGCGAGATCGAGACCTCGATGCTTGATGTCGGCGTCGAGCCGGTCGGCGTGTCGCCGGCGCCGCCGGATTTCTGCAAGCTCGCCGAGGCCTACGGCATCGAAGCCGAGCGGCTGACAGGGGTCGGTGACCTGGCCGGTGCGCTGAAGCGCGCGCGAACTGCCGGCAAGCCGCGGGTTATAGAAATCACCGTCGATTGAAGGTCCTGGCGACCGTCCCATCCGGCCGAGACGCAGCCGCGTCACGTTACGCGGCTGCGTGTCGACGCATGCAAAGACGGGACGCCTGCCATGTCGATATTTCAATTGAGTGACAACGCGAAAGGCGCGACGTTCGAGGCTGGGGCGGCATAACCATAAGAATACGACAGGAGCAGTCGAAATATGACGGAAACGCTTAACGGCAGGCATGTCGTGGTGACGGGCGGCACCGGGGCGCTCGGCGGCGCGGTTGTCGGCAGGTTGCTGGAGCAGGGCGCGATTTGCCACGTGCCCAATGCGCATGCCGCGGCTCCGCCGCATTTTCCCTACGCGGCTCACGCCAGCGTCCATCTGGCGCACAATGTCGACCTGTCGGACTCCGCCAAGGTCGAGGCCTTCTACCATCAGGTTCCGGAGCTTTGGGCTTCGATCCATCTTGCCGGCGGTTTCACCATGGCGCCGGTCGAAAAGATCGAGACGGCATCCTTTGCCGAGATGATGGACACCAATGCCCGGACCACCTTCCTTTGCAGCCGGGCCGCGGTGCGCTCGATGCTGACGTCGGGCACCGCGGGGCGCATCGTCAACGTCAGCGCGCGTGCCGGGCTTGATCCCAGGCGCGGCGCAGGAATGGTCGCCTATGCCGCGAGCAAGGCGGCGGTCGCCGCGATGACCCAGGCGATGGCCGAGGAGCTGAAGCACAAGGGCATCCTGGTCAATGCGGTCGCGCCCTCGACGCTCGACACGCCCGCCACCCGCGGCGACATGCCCGACGCCGATTTCACCAAATGGGTCAGCCTCGAGGCCGCCGCCGAGGCGATCGCCTATCTCGCCTCGCCCGCCAATCAGGCGATGAGCGGCACGCTGGTGCCGCTCTACGGGCGAGCCTGAGCTCACAGATCAAAGTGCAATGAAAAACCCCGCCGGATCGCTCCGGCGGGGTTTTTGCTTTCGGTAGAGGAAGGAGCTTAGGTGCCCTGCTTCTTCAGCGCCGCGCCCAGGATATCTCCCAGCGAGGCGCCGGAGTCGGTCGAGCCGTACTGGGCGACCGCTTCCTTCTCCTCGGCGATTTCCAGCGCCTTGATCGAGACCTGCAGCTTGCGGGTCTTCTTGTCGAAGGCGATGACGCGGGCGTCGACCTTCTGGCCGACGGTGAAGCGCTCGGGGCGCTGCTCGTCGCGGTCACGGGAAAGGTCCGAACGCTTGATGAAGGTATCGAGGCCGCTGTCGACCAGCCGTACTTCCAGACCGCCATCCTTCACCGCGGTGACCTCGCAGGTAACGACGGCGTTCTTGCGCAGCTCGCCGCTGCTCGCCGCCTCGCCGACCGTGTCGCGGGCCAGCTGCTTGATGCCGAGCGAGATGCGCTCCTTCTCGATGTCGACGTCGAGCACCTGCGCCTTGACCATGTCGCCGCGATTGTACTCTTCGATCACCTGCTCGCCCGGACGTGTCCAGTCGAGGTCGGAGAGGTGCACCATGCCGTCCACGTCGCCTTCCAGGCCGATGAACAGGCCGAACTCGGTCTTGTTCTTGACCTCGCCCTCGACCTGGCTGCCGACCGGATGGTTGCGCGCGAAGGCTTCCCACGGGTTCTCCAGCGTCTGCTTGAGACCGAGCGAGATGCGGCGCTTGGCCGGATCGACCTCGAGCACCACCACGTCGACTTCCTGCGTCGTCGACAGGATCTTGCCGGGATGCACGTTCTTCTTCGTCCACGACATTTCCGAAACGTGGATGAGGCCCTCGATGCCCGGCTCCAGCTCGACGAACGCGCCGTAGTCGGTGATGTTGGTGACGGTGCCCTTGATCTTCTTGCCGATCGGGAACTTGGTGCCGATATCCGACCACGGATCGCTCTCGAGCTGCTTCATGCCGAGCGAGATGCGATGGGTTTCCTGGTTGATGCGGATGATCTGCACCTTGACCGTCTGGCCGATGTTGAGGATCTCGGTCGGATGGTTGACGCGGCGCCATGCCATGTCGGTGACATGCAGCAGGCCGTCGATGCCGCCGAGGTCGACGAACGCACCGTAGTCGGTGATGTTCTTGACCACGCCCTCGACAACCTGGCCCTCCTCGAGGTTCTGCACGATTTCCGAACGCTGTTCGGCGCGGCTCTCCTCGAGCACGGTGCGGCGCGACACCACGATGTTGCCGCGGCGGCGATCCATCTTGAGGATCTCGAAGGGCTGCGGGTTGTGCATCAGCGGCGAGACGTCGCGGATCGGACGGATGTCGACCTGGCTGCGCGGCAGGAACGCCACGGCGCCGTCGAGATCGACGGTGAAGCCGCCCTTGACCTGGTTGAAGATGACGCCTTCGACGCGCTCACCCTTGGTGAACTTCTCTTCGAGGCGCACCCAGCTCTCCTCGCGGCGGGCCTTCTCGCGCGACAGCATGGCCTCGCCAAGCGCGTTCTCGATGCGCTCGACATAGACCTCGACGGTGTCGCCGACCTTGAGGGAGGAATCCTTGCCCTTGGCGCCGAATTCCTTCAGCGGCACGCGGCCTTCGACCTTGAGGCCGACATCGATGATGGCCATGTCCTTTTCGATCGCGGTGATCGTGCCCCGGACAACCTGACCCTCGCCGGAATGGCCGGCGGTGAATGATTCTTCGAGCATGCTCGCGAAATCATCGCGAGTGGGATTTGCAGCTGACATTGTTTCTCCTGGAATGCTTCGCACAACAAGCGAAGCGGGCGCCGTGGGTTAGCGTTGCGTGAGCCTGCCGGCGTTCCGGGCTGAAGAGCCCTCGGCCGCTTAAGCGGCAAGTCCGGCGCATAGAGAATGCTGGCAGGCTGGTTCGTGCCCGATATGGGTATTTTCATCGCCTCCGGCAACGGAAAACACGAGGAAAACCCGCATCAGGCCTTGTTTCTCTTGGCCAGCAGTCTTTGATGGTTAGCCATGGCCGCCAGAAACGCGGTCTCTATAGACACTTCGCCGGTGTCAGGCAAGTGCGCGTCGCGGCGGTGCGCGTGCTCCGCCCGAATGTTTTTGCGATTACGCGTTCGCGGTTGCAGTTCTTTTTTGCCGACATGGATTGTCACGGGGAGCATCACCATGCAGTCAAGCGCCACTTTCAACATCTTCCTGCCGGTTGCCCTCGTCATCATCATGCTGGGGCTTGGCCTGTCGCTCAAGCTCCAGGACTTCTTGCAGGTGGTGCTGCGACCGAAGGCCCTCCTGGTGGCTCTTATCGTGCAGATACTGGTTCTTCCCGTCCTTTGCTTCGGCATCGTGTCGGTTTCGGCTTTGCCGCCTGCCATGGCGGTCGGCATGATGCTGCTCGCGGCCAGTCCCGGCGCCCCGTCCGCGGTCCTCTTCACTCACCTTGCCAAGGGCGATACGGCGCTCAGCCTGACGCTGACGGCGATCAGCTCAATGGTGGCGCTGGTGTCGGTGCCATTGATCACCAATTTTTCGCTGCTGCATTTCTATGGCGCCGGGCACGTCATCCCGCTGCCGATCGAGAAATTCCTGCAGTTCTTTGCCGTTGTGCTTGTCCCGGTTTCGATCGGAGTTGCCGTCCGGCACCGCTACACGGCCTTGGCCGAGCGCTTGGAGGGGCCCGTCAAGCTACTGGCGACGCTTTTTCTTGCGGCGGTCGTTATTTTTGCCGTCGTCGATCAGCGGCAGGTTATCGTGACCTGGGGGCCCATTGTCGGCTTTGCCGCCTTTGCCTTCAACGTGGTGAGCATGGCGCTCGGCTACGCCGTTCCGTCGCTGCTGCGCCTGGAAAGGCGGCAGGCGGTCGCCATCACCATGGCAACGGCCATCCACAACGCCGCGTTCGTCATAGCCCTGGCGCTTAGCGAATATCTCCTCAACAACGCCGAAATGGCGATCCCGCCAGCGCTTTATGCCTTGATTGCCTATGTCACCGCGGCGGTTTTCGGAGCCGTCCTGAGCAGGTCAGGCAGACATGCGATCGAAGGCACGATCCGGTCGTGACAGCCAAGCTCAGGCGAGGTCTTTCGCGGCCATGGCGCGGTCGACGATTGCCATGGCCGCCAGAAACGCGGCCTCGATTGCCATGTCGCTGGTGTCGAGCAAGTGCGCGTCCGCCGCCGGCTTGAGCGGGGAGTCGGCACGGCCCATATCGCGCTCGTCGCGGCGCTCGATGTCGGCGAGAATCGTGGCAAAATCGGCGCTGCCGCCCATGCTCTCGATCTCGGCCAGCCGGCGCCTTGCCCGCACTTCCGCACTCGCTGTGACATAGAGCTTGATATCGGCGTCGGGACACACGACCGTGCCGATGTCGCGTCCGTCGAGCACCGCGCCTGGCGGCGCCTTGGCGAACTCGCGCTGCTTATCGACCAGGATGCGCCGGACCGACGGAATGACGGCGACCTTTGAGGCGGCCTCGCCCACCGCATGCGCCGAAAGCACCGTGCGGTCGAGGTTCGAAAGATCGACTTGGCGAGCCGCGGTTTCCGCCGCCGAGACGTTGTCGAGCGGCAGACCGAGCTCGAGCAGCTTATGGGCGACGGCGCGATAGGTGAGGCCGGTATCGAGCAGGTTCAGCCGGTAATGATCGGCGAGCCGGCGAGCGAGTGTGCCCTTGCCGGCGCCCGCGGGGCCGTCGATTGCGATGGTGAAGGGGGTGCTCATCGGCTCGCCTCGAACGATAGGCGCAATGAGCAAGATGAGCGCCGCGATCCTTCGCGCGCCCCTCTGTCCTGCCGGACATCTCCCCCGCTTGGGGGGAGATCAGCCGTCATCGCGGCTTGCGCCAATTGTCTATGTTGCAGGATTGAGCGGAGCGCCGGAGCCGCCAATCTCCCCCCTTGCGGGGGAGATGTCCGGCAGGACAAAGCGGGGTGCTGTTCCGCTTGCATCTCGGTTCGGCTCCAACCCATCGCCCGTCACTCGATCTCGGCGCCGAGCCCCTTCATCAGCCCCATGAATTCCGGAAAGCTCGTCGCGATCATGTTGGCGTCGTCGATGGTCACCGGCTTTTCCGTCGCCAGCCCCATCACCAGGAAACTCATGGCGATGCGGTGGTCGAGATGCGTCTTCACCGCCGTGTCCGGCCCGTTGGGATGAGCGCCCAGGCCCTTGCCGCCGGGCTTGCCGCGCACGGCGAGCGAGGCTTCGCCCTCGCTGCAGTCGACGCCGTTGAGCTTCAGCCCGTTGGCCACCGCCGACAACCGGTCGGATTCCTTGACGCGCAATTCCTCCAGACCCTGCATCAGCGTCTCGCCTTCGGCGAAAACAGCGGCAACCGCCAGCACCGGATATTCGTCGATCATCGACGGCGCCCGCTCCGGCGGCACCACGACACCTTTGAGGTCGGAGGAGCGCACGCGCAGGTCCGCCACGTCCTCGCCGCCGGCATTGCGGGGGTTGAGGATGTCGATGCGGCCGCCCATCTCCTGCAATGTGAGGAGCAGCCCGGTGCGGGTCGGGTTCATCAGCACGTTCTCGATCACGATATCCGAGCCCGGCACGATGAGCGCCGCCACCAGCGGGAAGCCGGCGGAGGAGGGGTCGCCGGGCACGGCGATGGTCTGCCCCGTCAGCTTGCCCTGGCCTTCGATGAAGATGTGGCGCACGCCGCGCTCGTCGGTCTCGACGGTCAGGTTGGCGCCGAAGCCTTTCAGCATCTTTTCGGTGTGATCGCGCGTCATCACCGGCTCGATCACGGTGGTGATGCCGGGCGTGTTGAGCCCGGCAAGCAACACCGCCGACTTCACCTGGGCGGACGCCATCGGCACGCGATAGGTTATCGGCGCGGCATGCTTGGGGCCGCGCAGCGTGATCGGCATGCGGTCGCCGGGCGCCGCCTTCAGCACCTGCACGCCCATCTGCCGCAGCGGCTCCAGCACCCGGCCCATCGGCCGGCCGGAGAGCGAGGCGTCGCCGATGAAGGTCGTCTCCATGTCGTAGGTGCCGACCAGGCCCATGGTGAGCCGCGAGCCGGTGCCGGCATTGCCGAAATCGAGCGGGCCTTCCGGCTCGAGCAGCGCGCCGTTGCCGGTGCCGCGGATCACCCATTCGGCGCCCTTCTTTTCGATATGCGCGCCCATCGCCTTCATGGCCGCGCCCGTGCGCATCACGTCCTCGCCTTCCAGCAGGCCGGTGATGCGCGTCTCGCCGGAAGCCAGGCCGCCGAACATGAAGGAGCGGTGCGAGATCGACTTGTCGCCGGGCACCCGCGCCGTGCCGGCAAGGGCAGGGGATTTGCGGGCCGTAGCCGGCTTCGGGGCGGCAGCGTGAGACATTGTCTGTTCCAAATGCGGGCGCCGGCGGGCCGGCTCAATTCGTCGTGTTGCGGCGGTCTCGTATCACGGCACGCCGCAATGGTCATCCCCTCACGCGGGCCTTCGAATGCAAGGTTTTGCGATGCCGGCTTTTGGCTTTGACAGCGCGGAAAACTGCGGTTAAGGGGACCATTCTTTTTTTGACGAGGCTTGCTGTGGCAAAACCTGAACTTGGCACAAAACGTGTCGACCCCGAAACGGGGCGGAAATTCTACGATCTGAACAAGGACCCGATCGTCTCGCCCTACACCGGCAAGAGCTATCCGCGCTCCTATTTCGAGGAAGGCAAGATTTCCGCGATCGAGGACGATGAGGACGTCGCCGACAAGGAAGTCGACTCCGAGGAGGAAGAAGGCGCCGAAATCGTCTCGCTCGAAGATGCGGACGAGGAGACCAAGGGCGGCGGCGACGATCTGCCCGATCTCGGCGACGACGAGGATGATGTCGATCTCGGTGACGATGACGATGACACCTTCCTTGCCGACGAGGAAGAAGAGGACGACGACGTTTCCGATATGATCGGCGTCGGCGACGACGAGGACGAGGTCTGATTTCGGCCCCGGCGCGATTGTTTGCCGGCCATTTTGACCTGTGACGAAAAAGCGGCTTTTCAAGGCTTGATCTTGACCGAAGGCGGCGCTAGAAGCCGCCAGCACTAAACGACGGCGCGGTGCCCAACTGCGCCGGATCTCTTCGCCGGAAACGGCGCCGGCTGACTGCCGGGAGTGGGGCCATAGCTCAGTTGGGAGAGCGCTTGAATGGCATTCAAGAGGTCGTCGGTTCGATTCCGATTGGCTCCACCAAACAGTCTTTCTGTGATGCTCGGTTTCGCGGCATTGGCGCTTGTCGCTTGTGAATCGGTATCCGAGGCCCCGCCTCCTCCTCAACCTGCCCCGGCTGCTGTCGCGGCTCCCGCTGTCCCGGACACTGCGGTGCTCGACCAAACCGTGGCGATCACGCCTCCGGGCAAGAGTGTCCCCGCCCGGTATGCGGCGTTCTCAGGCATTTGGGCGGGACAGCTGGATGGCACCTTTGAAGGCAAGCTGGCCGTGCTGACCGTTTCACCGGCCGGGCAGGTGACGGTCAGCTACGCGTGGGGCGATATGGCCGACAACAAGCCGGGGATCGCCGACGGCGCCGGCAGGATCGCCGGGAACACATTAAAGCTTGGACGCCTGCCGAACGGCGCAGACATCACGTTTACGATGCAGCCTGACGGAACGCTTGCCGGCACCTACACGCTTGCCGGCCAGACCTATAGGGGCCAGTTCGCCAAGCAATAGCGGCGGGCGGTCGCGTCGCCTTCTGCCGTGTCGGCCGGGCTCGAATCGGCTATGCCTCTCCCATGCAGGAAACGTCCCTCTATGCACCGGTGAAGCGGTTCCTCGAGAGCCTCGACTTCACCGTCAAAGGCGAGGTCGGCGGCTGCGACATCGTCGGGTTGCGCGAAGGCGAGCCGCCCGTGGTCGTCATCTGCGAGCTGAAGCTGCAGTTCAATCTCGAGCTCGTTTTGCAAGGCGTCGATCGGGCGGCGGCCTGCGACGAGGTCTGGCTCGCCGCGCGGATGTCGGCGCGCGGCAAGGGCCGCGAGCACGATCGACGTTTTCGCGCGCTCTGCCGCCGGCTCGGCTTCGGCCTGCTCGCGGTCGATGGGAAAGGCAAGGTCGAGTTGCTGCTCAGCCCGGCCGCCGTGCCGCCGCGGCGCGACCCGAGGCGGCGCTCGCGGCTGGTCGAGGAGCATCACCGCCGCAAGGGCGATCCGTCCATCGGCGGCAGCACGCGGCAAAAGCCGATCATGACCGCATACCGCCAGGAAGCAATTGCCTGCGCCGCCGCCATGGCCGACGGCCCGAAGCGGCCGCGCGATTTGAAACTCGTTGCCCCCCGCGCGGCCAGCATCCTGCTGCACAACTATTATGGCTGGTTCGCCAGGGCCGAGCGCGGCATCTACGCTCTGACCGAACTCGGGCAGGCTGCCTTGCAGTCGCAAGGGGTCCTCGACGGTCCGCCGCAGGTCGCTCCGTTTCAAGTCGAGCAACTTGGAGCGAAGCTCGGCGCGTGAGCGGCTGACGCCGCTCGCCCAGTGTCGGCTACCGATCGAAATCGTCGAATCGCACCATGCGTGGTTGACTCACCTCTTCGTTCATGCAGAAATTGGTTGGACCATTGAACCACTTTCGGAATTCACCAGCGTGACCGACCCTCTCCCGCCGATCCAGACGACGGCCCGCGATGATGCGGTCCTGAAGGCGTTGGCCGGCTTCGTGCGGCAGGAGGCGTTGGGTCCCGGTGAAAAACTGCCGACCGAGCGCATCCTGGCCGAGCGCCTTAAGGTCAGCCGCAACACGGTTCGCGAGGCACTCACCCGCTGGGAGGGGCTGGGCCTCGTAGAGCGGCGCCAGGGCAGCGGCACTTACCTCAAGGCGGCGGTTTCGCCCGACATGCTGCACATGCCGCTGACCCTTGCCGGCGGCAACGACTTTGCCGGCCTGATGCGCACCCTGGAGATCCGCCGCGCGCTGGAGGCCGAGGCCGCCGCTCTTTGCGCCGTCCGCGCCGGCAAGGCTGAGGTCGCCGAGATCGAAAGCAAGCTCGACATCATGGAAGAAGCCTTCCACAGCCGCGCCGGCATGTCGTCGGAGGAAGACTGGGAGTTCCACCAGTCGGTCTACCGCGCCTCCGGCAATCCGCTGTTCGAGCAGATCATCAGCGCCATGCACGAGCTGTTCCACCGCTTCTGGGAGCATCCGCTCGGCGTGCGCGATTTCGGCCATGCCAGCTTTCCCTATCACCGCACCATCTTCGACCGCATCGCCGCGCACGACCCGGAGGGAGCCCGGGCCGAAGCGCTGAAGCTCATCGCTACTGTCGAAAACGACCTCAAGCGCGGCGCCGCCAACCTCAAGCTTTTGGACCGCAAATGAACGAGCATCCCACAGGGTTCGACCCGGCTTCTTTGGCCAGCGACTATCTCGGCGAGGCGGCGACTCTTCTCGCGCATGACGATCCGTTCCCCGGCGGCGCTGTGGTGCCGCCGATCTACCAGACATCGCTCTTCACCTTCGACAATTACGCCGACATGGCCGACACCTTTGCCGGCAGGAGAAGGCAGCCGATCTATTCGCGCGGCGACAACCCAACGGTGATGGAATTCGAGGCGCGTGTTGCGGCCTTGGAAGGCGCGGAAGCCGCGCGGGGCTTCTCCAGCGGCATGGCGGCTATCAGCGCCACCGTGCTCGCCTTCGTCGGCGCCGGCGAGCGGATCGTTGCCGTACGCAACTGCTATGGCGACGCTTACCGCCTGTTCGAGCGCCTGTTCCCGCGCTTGCAAATCAAGGTCGACTATGTCGACGGCTCGGACCCCGATGCGGTGGCGGCAGCACTTCCCGGCGCCAAGCTGCTCTACCTCGAAAGCCCGACCTCGATGATGTTCGAGCTGCAGGACATTGAGCACCTGACGCGGCTGGCAAAGGGTGAGGGCATCGTCACCACCATCGACAATTCCTGGGCGACGCCCGTCTTCCAGAAGCCGATTTCGCATGGTGTCGATCTGGTGCTGCACTCGGCCTCGAAATATCTCGGCGGCCACAGCGACACCGTCGCCGGGGTGGTGGCGGGCTCGGCCGCGCATATCAAGCACATTAACGAGCAGACCTATTCATCGCTTGGCGGCAAGCTGTCGCCTTTCGAGGGCTGGCTTCTGCTGCGCGGCCTGCGCACGCTGCCGCTGCGGTTGCCGCATCATATGAAGAGCGGTCTCACGCTCGCCGAGCGGCTGAAGGCGCATGGCAAGGTCGAGCGGGTCAACCATCCCGCCTACTCCAATCATCCCGGCAAGAAGACGCTTGCCGGCTATGCCGGGCTGTTCTCTTTCGAGGTCGCGGAGGATGTCGACATTCCGGCTTTCATCGACGCGCTGAAGCTGTTCCGCATCGGCGTCAGCTGGGGCGGCCATGAAAGCCTGGTCGTGCCCGCCAAGGCCTCGCTCGAGCAGACGCCGGGTCTCAATTCGATGGCGCGCTTCGGCGTCAGCCCCCGAACCATCCGCTTCAACGTCGGATTGGAGAATGTCGAGGATCTTTGGGCCGACATCGCCCAGGCCTTCGACAAGGCAAAAAAATAAGGTGTTCAAAATGGGAGTTCCGAACATGAAAAGACTGACAATCCTGCTTGCCGCCGCTGCCGGCCTCGCGATTTCCGCCGGGGCCGCGCTGGCCGACACCACCATCAAGATGGTCGAGGTCATCACCAGCCCGCCGCGCACCGAATTCCTGAAGAAGCAGATCGCCGAATTCGAGCAGGCCAATCCCGGGATCAAGGTCGAGCTCGTCTCGCTGCCCTGGGGCCAGGCGTTCGAGAAGTTTCTCACCATGGTTCAGGCCGGCGACACGCCCGACGTGGTCGAGATGCCGGAGCGCTGGATGGGCCTCTATGCCAACAACGGCCAGCTCGAGGATCTCGGCCCCTACATGGCCAAATGGGACGACGCCAAGACGCTCGGCGACCGGGCCAAGCAGTTCGGCTCGACAGTCAACAACACCCAGTTCATGATCCCTTACGGCTACTATGTGAACGCGCTGTTCTGGAACAAGAAGCTGTTCAAGGAAGCGGGTCTTGACCGTCCGCCGGAAAACCTCGACGAGTTCGTCGAGTTCTCCAAGAAGATCTCCGCCATCCCCGGCAAATACGGCTATTGCCTGCGCGGCGGGCCCGGCGCCTTCAACGGCATGCACATGTTCATGAACATCGCCAACGGCAAGGGGGGCTACTTCACCGAGGACGGCACTTCGACCATCAACGAGGAGGGCTCGGTCAAGGGGCTGCAGATGCTGGCCGACATGTACAAGAACGGCCTGGCGCCGAAGGATTCCGTGAGCTGGGGCTTCAACGAGACGGTGACCGGCTTCTATTCCGGCACCTGCGCCATGCTCAACCAGGATCCGGACGCGCTGCTCGGCATCGCCGACAAGATGAGCGCCGACGACTTTGCGGTCGCGCCGCTGCCGGTCGGCCCGAGCGGCAAATCCTATCCGACGCTGGGCTATGCCGGCTGGGCGATGTTCGCCAATTCGCAGCACAAGGACGAAGCCTGGAAGCTGATGGCGACGCTGCTGTCGCCCAAGGACAATCTGGAATGGGCCAAGGAAGTCGGCGTCGTCCCGATCCACAACGGCGCCGATCAGGACGCCCACTTCAAGACCGAGCAGTTCAAGGGCTGGTTCACCGAGCTCAACGACAGCTCGAAATATGAAATGGTGACGCCGCCGACCCATCTGGAAAACCTCGGCAACTTCGTCGACCAGGTGGCGATCAAGAACTTCCAGGAAGTGCTGCTTGGCCAGAAGCCGGCCAAGCAGGTGGCCGACGAGTGGGCGGCGTTCCTGACCAAGGAGCAGCAGGCCTGGCTAGCCAAGAACAAGAAGTGACCTTTCTTCCTTCTCCCCGCTTGCGGGGAGAAGGTGTCACCCGATGAATGTCGCCCAAAAGTGCGAAGCGGTTTTGGGAGAACGACATTCACGGACAAGTGACGGATGAGGGCAGCGCCGAATCCTGAAAGTCGCCTCCGCTCCTCATCTGCCTGCCCTCCTCCGCAGCAGCTGCGCTGCAGCTACGGAGGGTGAACCGGCGTCTTCTCCCCGTGAATGGGGAGAAGGACGCTGTCGCCACGCTGGCCTCACCATCACCCGTAGAGCCAAATCGATGACCTACGCAGTGTCCGAAATCCGATCGACCGGCCGGCCGCGCAAGAAGCGGCTGAGCAAGGCCGCGATCGAGCCCTGGCTCTATCTTTCGCCGGCTATCGTCCTGCTGGTCGTCGTGCTCCTGGTGCCGCTGATCATCGGCATCAGCTATTCCTTCCGCAAATTCTCCGCCTTCAAATCGGAATATGTCGGGCTCGGCCAGTACCAGGCGATGCTCTCCGACGCGGTGCTCGGCCAGGCGCTGGTCAACACGCTTTGGTGGACGGCCGCCAGCCTGTTCTTCCAGTTCTTCCTCGGGCTTGGTCTGGCGCTGCTGCTCGACAAGCCCTTTTATGGCCGCAAGGTTGTGCAGGCCGTGGTGTTCCTGCCCTGGGCGGTGCCGTCCTTTCTTTCCGGCCTTACCTGGGCCTGGCTGTTCAACCCGATCATCGGCCCGCTGCCGCACTGGCTTTTCGCGCTCGGCCTGAAGGCCGAGCCGACCAACGTGCTTTCCGATCCGGCCACAGCCATGTGGGGGCCGATCGTCGCCAACATCTGGTTCGGCATTCCCTTCTTCGCCATCACGCTGCTTGCGGCGTTGAAGTCGATCCCGTCGGAACTGCATGAGGCGGCAGCCATCGACGGCGCCTCGCCCTGGCAGCGCTTCACCAAGGTGACGCTGCCGTTCCTGGCGCCGACCATCGTCATCACCGTCATGCTGCGCACCATCTGGATCGCGACCTTCGCCGACCTGATCTTCGTCATGACCGAGGGCGGACCGGCAGGCTCGACCAGCACGGTGCCGGTCTACATCTATGTCAGCGCCTTCAAGTCGCTGGACAAAGGCTATGCGTCCGCAGTCGCGGTTCTGCTGCTGGTGCTGCTCATTGCCTATGCGGTTGGCCTGATCGCCATCCGCCGCACGCTTGTGAGGCATGTCTGATGATCGCCGGCCGCTCCACCTCCTCGCGCATCGCCGGCGGCATCGGCCTCTACGCCGCGATCGCCTCCTATGTCGTCTTCGCGCTGTTCCCGATCTTCTGGACGCTGAAGATCTCTGTGACGCCGGAGCGGCTGCTCTATTCCGAAGGCATAACCTTCTGGCCATCGGAAATGACGCTCAAGAACTTCGACACCGTGCTGGAGGCTTCCGACTTCCCGCGCTACTTTCTGAACAGCGTCATCGTCTCGGTGTCGACGGCCGCACTGGTCACCGTCATCGCCACGCTTGCCGGCTATGCGATGTCGCGCTTTACCTTCCGCGGCAAGGCGACTTTAGCGATCCTGCTTCTGCTGACCCAGACTTTCCCGCTGGTCATGGTCATCCCGCCGATCTACCGCATCATGGGCGATCTCGGCCTGACCAACAGCCTGACCGGGCTGATCATCATCTACACCGCCTTCAACACCGCCTTCGCCACCTTCCTCATGCAGTCCTTCTTCGACAGCATTCCGAAGGATCTGGAGGAGGCGGCGATGATCGACGGCTGCACGCGCGCCCAGGCCATGCGCCGGGTGATCGTGCCGCTCACCTTGCCCGGCATGGGGGCGACGCTCGGCTTCGTCTTCACCGCCGCTTGGAGCGAATTGCTGTTCGCGCTGATGCTGATCTCCAGCGACGAGCAGAAGACCTTTGCCGTCGGCCTGCTCACCTTCATCGGCAAGTTCGCCGTCGACTGGGGGCAGATGATGGCGGCCTCCATCCTGGCGCTGATCCCGGTCTGCATCTTCTTCGCCTTCCTGCAACGCTATCTCGTCACCGGCCTTACCGCCGGCGCTGTCAAAGGATAATCGATGGCTTCCGTCACCCTGCAACATGTCGAGAAGGACTATGGAGCGCTGCGCATCCTGCACGGCGTCGATCTCGAGATCGCCGACGGCGAGTTCGTCGTGCTGGTCGGCCCGTCCGGCTGTGGCAAGTCAACGCTGCTGCGCATGATCGCCGGCCTGGAGGAGGTCACCGGCGGCGAGATCCGAATCGGCGAGCGGCTGGTCAACGATGTGGCGCCGAAGGACCGCGACATCGCTATGGTGTTTCAGTCCTATGCGCTCTACCCGCATATGGACGTCTCCTCGAACATGGGCTTCAGCCTGATGCTGAAGAAGGCCGAGAAGACGACGATCGACAGCAGGGTGGGCGCCGCCGCCAAGCGCCTCGGTCTGGAGACGTTTCTCGGCCGCCTGCCGCGCCAGCTCTCCGGCGGTCAGCGCCAGCGCGTCGCCATGGGCCGCGCCATCGTGCGCGATCCCAAAGTCTTCCTGTTCGACGAGCCGCTGTCGAACCTCGACGCCAAGCTCCGCGTCCACATGCGCGCCGAGATCAAGGCGCTGCACCAGCAGCTGAAGACGACCTCGGTCTATGTCACGCACGACCAGGTCGAGGCGATGACCATGGCCGACCGCATCGTCGTCATGCATGACGGCTATGTGCAGCAGGTCGGCCATCCGCTGGAGCTCTACGATCGTCCCGCCAACACTTTCGTCGCCGGGTTCATCGGCTCGCCCGGCATGAATTTTTTGCCGGCAAAGGTCGCCAAGGGCGGCAAGGTCGATGCCGTGCTGGCCGACGGCCAGAAGCTGAGGCTGCCGGACGGATTGCCGCTGAAGGATGGCGATGCGCTGACCGTCGGGCTGCGGCCGGAACACATCCGGCTGGCCGACGACGGCCCGCTGAAAGGTCAGGTCGAGGTCGTCGAGCCGCTCGGCCTGTCGACGCAATTCTATGTCAGGCTGGCCAACCAGCAGATCTGCGTCTTCGTCATGGGCCGCAGCAATGTCAAACCGGGCGACGCGGTCCGCCTCGCCGCCGACCCAGCGGCGCTGCATCTGTTCGATCCGGCAAGCGGCGCTCGCATCGGATAGGTCAGCGCCGGCGGAAGGCGTCCAATGTGTAATCGGGCCGGTCAGGTCGCCTAGATCGGCCAATATCCCGGACAAGACCAGCGTCGTCGCCACGCCTGCACCGGCCCCGCCTGCGCTGTCGTGCCCGACGCGAATCCTTCTCCTCCGAGATCGTCGGCGAGAACCTCTTGAGGAAGACGGCGATCTGGCGCAATTGTGGACCGACAACATGGAATTGGCCCGCCATGCGCGCCGCTTCATCGACGTCGGCCTGGAGACCGCCCGGCGCAAGGCCGAACTCCACTCGGCCTCGGCAAGAGCCCTGACGCTTCGATACTGCCGCGAGGTGAATTGCGGTTTTCGGCAGCCGCGCTCTGCTAGACTCCCGTGATTCGTCTCGACAGGGAACGGCATGAGCAAGGCTCTCGGCGCATTCGCATTGGTCACGGTTCTGAGCGCCTTGCTGATGGCGCTGTCGCTGGCGGTCGCCAAGCACGGCTACCCTCAAGGCGCCTTCGGCGTTAAGCGCCTCGACGGCATTGCCGACGCGGGTTCGTTCCTGGCCATCGCCGCCATTTATTTCTTCAGCGCGCTGTTGATGATGATCCTGCCCATCCGCGCCGCCGGGGTTGTGCTTACGCATGCCGCCGACGCGATCTTCTGGGCAACGATCGTGCTGTTCGCCGCCATTGTCGGTTCGCTTCTCGCCCGATGGGCGCTCGGCCAGCGTGAGGTGCCTTGGACCCTTCTCAACTGGCGATTCCTGTTCGTCCCGGCGATCGTCGGCGCGCATCTCGCCATGAATGAGCTTCGCCGCAACATCCTGCTCAGAAGCCTGTTCTTCGTCATCTTCGCCGCGGTCACGCTCGCCTGCCTGTTATGGTCGTTCTCCGTCTGAAGGAGGCCGTCAGGCCTTTGTCGTGACATGGGGCGCGGACGAAGCCGGTGGACTTCCACCGCCGCGCGCCTACCTTTATCGAAAGCTTCTCGGGTAGACGTTTCCGCAGACCATGGCTATATCATTTGTCTGACAAATGACCGGCGCTTTGCCACGCCAGCCAATCTCGAAGAAACAAGCCAATCTCGAAGGAATGAAGATGACCGTGCTCCGCAAGAACCTGATCGACGGCGAGTGGCTGGGCGAGGCCGGCTCGCGCAACATCAACCCATCGAACACCAACGATGTGGTCGGCGAATACGCCTCGGCCGGGCCGGAGGAGGCCAAGCAGGCCATCGCGGCCGCCAAGGCGGCCTTCCCGGGCTGGTCGCGCTCCGGCCCCCTGGCACGCCATGCCGTGCTGAAGAAGACTTCCGACGAGATCATGGCACGCAAGGACGAGATCGGCCGGTCTCTCGCCCGTGAAGAAGGCAAGACCCTGGCCGAAGGCGTCGGCGAAACGATCCGCGCCGCGCAGATCTTCGACTTCTTCGCCGGCGAGACGCTGCGACTGTCGGGCGAGATGGTGCCGAGCGTCAGGCCCGGCGTCGGCGTCGAGATGACCCGCGAAGGCGTGGGCGTCGTCGGCATCATCACGCCGTGGAACTTCCCGATCGCCATTCCCGCCTGGAAGATTGCGCCGGCGCTGGCCTACGGCAACACCATCGTCTTCAAGCCGGCGGAACTGGTTCCCGAAAGCGCCTGGACCATCGTCGACATCCTGCATCGTGCCGGGCTGCCCAAGGGCGTGCTCAACCTCGTCATGGGCAAGGGCTCTGTCGTCGGCCAGGCAATGCTCGACAGCCCGGACGTCAACGCCATCTCCTTCACCGGCTCGGTCGGCACAGGCAAGCGTGTCGCCGCGGCGAGTGTGGAGCATATGCGCAAGTTCCAGCTCGAGATGGGCGGCAAGAACCCGCTCGTCGTGCTCGACGATGCGGACCTTGCGGTGGCCGTCGATTGCGCCGTCAACGGCGCCTATTTCTCGACCGGCCAGCGTTGCACCGCGTCCTCGCGCCTCATCGTCACCGCAGGCATCCACGACCGCTTCGTCGACGCCATGAAGGAGCGCCTGGACAAGCTGGTCATCGGCGACGCGCTGGACGCCAAGACCCAGATCGGCCCGGTCGTCGACCAGACCCAGCTCAAGCAGGATGAGGACTATATCGCCATCGGCCGCCAGGAAGGCGCCGAGCTCGCCTTCGGCGGCGAGCGGCTGGAGCGCGAGACTCCCGGCTTCTATCTCAGGCCGGCGCTGTTTACCGGCGCCACCAACGCCATGCGCATCTCGCGCGAAGAAATCTTCGGCCCGGTCGCCAATGTCATCCGCGTCAAGGATTATGATGAGGCGCTGACTGTGGCCAACGACACGCCGTTCGGCTTGACCTCCGGCATCTGCACGACAAGCCTGAAGCACGCGACGCATTTCAAGCGCAACTCCGAAGCCGGCATGGTAATGGTCAACCTGCCGACGGCGGGCGTCGACTTCCATGTGCCGTTCGGCGGCCGCAAGGGCTCGAGCTACGGCCCGCGCGAGCAGGGCCGCTACGCCGTGGAGTTCTACACCACTGTCAAGACGGCCTATACGTTCGCCGGCTGACGGGCAGGCGTCATGACGTCCGACTTCGCCGGAATGGCCTGGCTCAACCCGCCGCCGCACCATGTGTTCGGCGACGGGACGCTTCATGTCCGCACCGGCAAGGAGACGGATTTTTGGCGCGAGACCTTCTACGGCTTCCGCCGCGACAATGGCCATTTCCTCTATCGTCCCGTGGCGGGCGACTTCAGCGCCGAGGTCACCGTCAAGGGCGAATACAAGGCGCTCTACGATCAGGCCGGCCTGATGCTGCGGCTCAGCGAAACGCACTGGATCAAGGCCGGTATCGAATACACGGACGGCCTCGCCTATTTTTCCGTTGTCGTCACCAACGACGCCTCCGACTGGTCGCTGGTCAGCATTCCGACCGACCCCGACGGCGTACGGATTCGTCTGACCCGCCACGCCGAAGCCATTCGCGTTCAGTACCTCGAAGCCGCGGACGGCCGCTGGAAACCGGTGCGGCTGGCCCATTTCCCGGTCTCGCGGAGCGTCAACGTCGGCATGATGTGCTGCTCGCCGCAGCGCGAAGGCTTCGAGGTGATGTTCTCGGGCTTCAGCGTTGGCCCGCCAATCGCGAGAGAGTTGCACGATTGATGGTGGCGCGGCGCTGCCCGCGCGCACCTGCGACGCTGCCCTCCGCGGCCGGCCGTTTCTGGAAGGAAACTGGGAAAGACGGGCCTCACCAAGGGACGTGCTGTATCTCCAGCCGCGGCAGTCCGATCGGCCTGATGCCGAGATCGTTCGCCAGGGCACCGAAACCCTCGGTCTCGATCAGGTCGCGATAGGGGATCTCCGGAAAGCGAAGGCCGCCGCGATGCAAGGCGGCATCGACCAAGAGCATGGTGCCGCCGACACCGTCCAGGCCGATGCTGTCGAGGTGGCGGACATCGCTCATATGCAGCCTTGCATGGGTGTGCCGCGGAGGCTGATAGAGACCGTCGTGAACATGGCGGAAGTAGTTATGATCTCTGTTGTGCCGCACCGTGACGAAACTGTTGAGGTCGAAGCTGTCGCCGCCTGGGACTTTCACGCAGTGCGGCGCGACGATGCGGTGCCCCCTTGCAATCAGCCGGGTCACGACGTCCGCTGGAAAACGCCAGACATCGATGTCGATCCACAGCGCCCAGTCGTCCTCGTCTCTCAGCCCATGATCGATCAGATGGTTACGCACCTTGGCGATGCCGCTGCGCCTGAAGCGTTGCAGCTGCCGGTTCGCTCGCTTGTCGCGGTCAAGCTCGGTGCCGAGTTTTTTCCGCAGCAGCACGACATCGCGATAGTCCTTGCCCAGGGCCGCAGTGGCGCCTTGCAACCGCTCCCAGCTGCCATCTGAACTGTCGCCTTCGCAAAAGACGAGCTTCATCTTGTCTTTTGGGAAGTCGAGCTGCCGCAACGCGGCGAGGAATGGCTCTATGTGTTGGGCCGCATCGCGCAGCGGCACCAGCACGGCGAGGTTGGATCCCAATGGCGGCGGCGCCGCGACGGCCGCTTGGCTGACGCTTTGCCGGGCGGCTTGCTCATCGGAAACAGTCCCGCGCGTCAGGCGGTGCCGGGCCTGGTAGATCAACTTGCGCAGCCTATGCCGCAACCGGGCGGGCTTCTCCGGCGTCCACCATGTGCCCGCCCAGTGGTGGATCGACAACGTCATGCCGCCGCTGCCCGCCCGCTTTCCCGACGAATCGAGAGGCGAGTACAACTCGGCCGGATGGATCGCAAACGCCGTCTGGTCTGGATAGCCGAGTTGCGCGGAGGTAAGCACGCAAGGCCCGGTGGCGTCGATCGCCTGTTTTGCGCGGACGAGCCCGGGCAGGAACGACAGCAAATGAAGCCAGAACGGGTGCCCCGGCGGGCTGGCCATAGTCCCGTTGAACAGAAGGTAAGGCAATCCGCGAAAGTCCGCCTGCACGCGTGCGTGGGCGTCCGGCTCCGTGCAGAACACGATCCGATCCTCGCACAGGAGCGGATCGAACGGCGCCACGCATTCGCAATCGATATCGGCATAGACGCCGCCGAAATGGTGGAGAAGCAGATAGCGACCCGCGTCGGCGCGCAGAATGCCATATTCGTAGCTGCAAAAGGTCGGCAGGAAGCCGGGATAATGTGCGGCCACGAACTCAAGCAAAGTCCGATCGTTCCAGAACATCATCGTCCAGCCCGGATGATGCCGCTTCCAGCTCTCGACATAGCCTTGGAAACGGGCCGGGACGATGTCGGTCTTCCACGTCTGGTGCAGGATTTTCGGGATCATCCGCGGCTCACGGCTTGAACTTGGTCACAGTCGGCGTCGAGGGGCGTGCCATCCAGGCCCAGCCCCTGACCGACGGCATCGCGGATCGCTTGTGGTCCGAACCGCGACCACGCGGCGTCGTGGGCCCGGGCGCGAAGACTGGCCATGCGCGCATGGTCGGAACAAAGTCTGACCGCCATGTCGGCCAATCCCTCGTCGGTGTTCGACAGAAGCACCTCGTCGCCCTCGATCAGGTCGAGACCCTCGACTCCCAGCGGCGTTGCAATGACCGGGACCCCCCAGGCCAGTGCTTCGAGGATCTTGATGCGCGTGCCGCCGCCCATGGCAAGCGGGACGATGCTGAGATCGGCAACGGACAACAGAGGTCTGATATCGTTCGGATCCTCGACCAGACTGACCCCGTCCAGTCCTGCCAGGGCGCGAACGCGCGACTCGGGCGAACGGCCGGCAAGAACGAGCTTCGCGGTCGGCAACGTCTGGCGAATGCGGGGCAAGATCGTGCGGCCCAGCCGCTCGGCGGCGTCGACGTTCGGCTGATAGCTCAGATGCCCAACATAGAGAATGAGCGGAAACGCATCCGAGACGGCTCGCTGCAGCGGCAGTAGCCGCGGCAGCTCGTCCGCTCGCGGGATGCCGTTTGGCACGATGTGGACGGGGACTTGCGGCCGGACAAACGCCTCCAGCCGCTGACGGTCCCGTTGCGAGCACACCCAGATACGGTCGACGATGGCAGCCGCCTTTCTCTCAAGCGCCCTGAGGTCTGAGGAAAACGGCCGCCAACGCTTCTTGCGCGGCAACTGACCGGCGAGATCCGATTCGACATTGTGCATGTCCAGAACGAGTTGCCGGACAATCGGCCGCAACGGAGCGAGAAATCTGAACAGACCAACGCCTTCGACGACAATAGTATCCGGGCGAAAATCCGCCACGAGCGCCTTGAGCCGCGCCAGCGCCGGGAGCGGTATCCGGCTCTCGCCCTTGGCCCTCCAGCGGGCGAGCGAAGGCGCTCGCGGTTCGGACTTGTTGATGAGCTCGGTCACGCGAATGTCTGGCCCGGCAGGTTGGACGTCGCTGCTTCGCGGCAGGAGCGAGGCCAGGCAGACCGGGCCGAACGCGGCTGCCGCCATGGCGTTGCCGAAATTCCTGAGATCGGCGCCGGACCTCGGCGGAAACGGCGGGTCGTGGCATATGATCAGCGTGCGGCGCGAGGTCGCTGAATTGGGCATTGGCGACATCCTAGCCTCAGTCTCGGTCAGTCGCCCGATTCGGATCCTGGCCAGATATCGCATCGCCTTCCAACTGCGGCCCAGCTCCTTATGCGCTCGGACCGCGCGCATCATGCCGCCAGCATCGGCGAACTTGCGGTGCCTGATCAACTGTCGGGCGATCCGCTGAGCTATCCAGGCCTTCCGCCACTGCAACGCCTCCCGTTCGACCCCGACGGCAGCCAGCCCGTTCAGTTCCAGCGCTATGGCAAGGAAGGTCCTGCGCGGTGCCGTGATGAAGCGGCGCGCCATACGTTCCTCGTCATGGTGGTAGAGCAGCACCGGGGTCTCGACGGTAACCACGTCGGCACGGGCCAGCACGGCGGTCCAGTAGCAGGTGTCCTCATCGAGGCCGATCGTTTCCGGAAAGCGGAGGTTTGCGGTCGCCCAGTCGGCGACCAGCGCGCTTCCCATCGCGATTGGCCACACTTCGTTGCGAAGGTAGCGCCGCACATTCTCTCGCCGGTCCGGGACGTAGCCCTGCGGTGCCTTGAGCTTGTCCGGCCGGCCTTTTGTGCGCCGTATGCTGGCCCCGACGGCAAGGCCGGCGAGAGGCCGGCCTGCCAGCGCCGCGCTCAGCCGCGACAGGCTGCCGGGCATCACCTCGTCGTCGGCATCGAGAAAGAATATGGATGTGCCGCTTGCCCGCTCGAGTCCGACATTGCGTGCGGCGCCCGCTTTGCGCAGTCGAACGCTCACCACCTCCAGAGGCAAACCGTGACGTTGCGCGCTTTGCCTCGCCATCGCAGCTGTCTGGTCGTTCGACCCGTCGTCGATCACGAGAATCTCGCGGATGACCGCTCTGTCGGAAGCCAGACTGCCGAGTGCCGCTTCGATGGTTGCAGCCGCATTTCTTGCCGGGATAACGACGGTAATGTCAGCCGCCACAGGTGAGCCGCTCATTGCTGTTCGAAGAAGCCACGCTCGAGCAGGCGGTCATAGCAATGCTTGAGCACCGACACGGGGCGCAGCGAAAGACTGTCAAGATTGCCCACCACCTGAGGTTCGATGTCGAATGGCGACTGGCCTTCGATCCAGCTGTAGGAGGAGCCGTCCTTCAGCTCCGATGGGCAGCCCACGACATAACCGCCCAGCGCCTTCGCGTGACCCACCCGGCGCAAGCCGAAATGGAGGCTGGAAGAGACCACCGGTTCCCGCGTTCTTAGATAGACATGAAATCCGCTCGGCGATTTTGCTATTGGCGTGCCGTTCGCAATTGCCTTGTGACTGGACCGCCAGGCACGGTAGCCGGCGTCGTCATCGAAATCGAGGATCATCAGGTTCGCAAATCCGCCCAATATGCCGACATTGCCGGCAAAGTCGCCAAACCAGCGCGCGACGTCGCTGCGGCCCGGCGGCTTCTGCGCCAGTTGGAAGGTGATGGAGGTGAACGCCAGTTCCTTCAGGTCCTTGCGCAACGTCCGCAGGTGCAACGGATCATACTCCATGGCCGCGAGGTCGAGATGCTTGCCGCCGGCACGAAGCGGCAGGCAGATATAGCCGCGCTCGAACAGCCTTATGGTATAGTCGGTCAGTGCCCCAGCCTGCATCCGCCAAATGTTCCGGGATCGAGACGTTCCCGACAATCTGTTGAGCCGAACGGTCCGTTCGTCAAGCGCCGGCGCCTTCGCCGCGACTGCCAGCACTGTCGTCAGACATTCTTGATCGACTTCCAGTGACTTAGCCGTTCTGCGATCAACTCCACGCGCCGCTGATTGTCGTTCCCGTCCAGGATGATTAAGTCCTGCGGATCGGCGCGCAGATAGACGCCGGACGTTCGCGCATTCACCTCCGGATTCGTGTCCGAACGTGTCGTGAAATATCCGGACGCGCGCTCGGCGGATTCCAGCCGGATTTCGCCTGTCCCGTGCAGCTGCGGCGCGTTCGCGTCCAACGGCCGTTCCCCGTTCCAATAGTAGAAGATGCCCGAAGACTCTCCTTTCTCCTTCGACGCCTCGCTCCAGTATCTGGCCGACAGGCTGCCATTCTCTTGCCATGAGCGGCCGTTCAGCTCCAGCGCGCCGTTGCGGTCCCGCGAGATCCTCAGCAGACTGACCGCGGAAGGCTCCCTTGCTGTGCGCTCTGACAGGGAGAACTGCCACCAAAACCCCTCTATGCGGGCGACTCGCCCCTCATTTTCGATGGCATTTCGCAGTTTTTGATTGATTGCTCTGGTCTCCGCGGCGGTCGCTGCCTCGCCGTAGCGTACCGACGTCAGGCCGAGCAGATCGCTGGGAAGCTTGGCACCATTCGCGTGCAGGATGAAGGTCCGGCGCATGCCGAGAACCCCGCCGAACAGGCCGGCCTCGAAAACCACATTGTCTCGCGGAGAAGCCTGGGCGGGAATAGTGGTGGTCGATTCCGGCTGGCTCGCGCTCGTCCAGTCGTCCTGGGCGAACACGAAAGCGGCGAAGTCGACCTCGCGCGTCAGCTCCAGGAGACGCCCCAGCGTTGTCGTCCCGGGATTGAAGGATGTCGTCCAGGGTTCGACATTGGCAATATCTTCAAGGCCACGCTGCAGCGCCTGCAACAGCTTCTTCTGTTTTCCTGACGAGCCCAGGAAGATTCGCGGCTTGGCCATTCGTTTCTCTCCAGCGCAATAAGAGTCCTCACAGCGTAGGCGGTTGTCCTATCTCATTGCAACGACCGCATTACCATGACAGGCCTCCAGCTACACCTCCGCGCGGTTCTGGAAGAACTGCAGGAGAGCTCGCGCTCGGTGGTGATGTCGAGCTTTCGCCTCTCGGTCGTCAAGACTGCACCCCGATCAGGACAACACTTCAAGATTGCAAAGTCGGCGACGACGCCGGAGAATAAAGGCCAACGCTTCCTCCGCTCGGAAGAACGCGGCGGCCGCCTGGACATCTTGCTCGGGGACCTTCTCGCATGAGCAATCGAAATCGATTTTCGGAAAGGATTCATCCGCCAACGAGCAACAGGCCGCCCCATTCCGGCCTTTTCGCTGTGCAATATGCCTGTGATAACGCCTCTTTGCCCGTGGCAACATTTCCGGTTGAGCCACCGGCGATAGGGCGATAGATTATGCTGCAGTGCACAATGAACCCGGTAGGGCCGAACGTCGGCTCGTGCCGGCTATCAGACACTGAACCGCGCTAACTGTTGTTTACGCAATTCCCGACGAAAGACAGTCACACACTTTTCCTGGAATTGCTCCAAGGCTGAACGGACGAAAAATCCGGCATGAAGATTCCAAAATCCATTCTGCTCGATCCGGAGGCAAACAAGGCCTATGGCGCGTTTGCCGTCGCGGTTTCCGTTCTTGCCTTTGCCTATTCCAGCAATTTCGGTCAGGTCCTGATCCTCGCCTATTACGCGGTCTGGCTGCCGCTGTTCTTCGTCGACTACCGGCGTTTCACCTGGAAGCTCTCGAACGCTTGGCTGCCGATACTCTTCGCGACCTATGTCTGCCTGTCGGTCTTCTGGTCGCAGGCCGCCGGCATCAGCGCGCGTGCGGCGGTGCAATATTCCTCGCATATCGTCTGTGCCTATATCGCGGCCCGCACCATCAGCGTGCGGACGCTGGTCCTGGGATCGCTGATCGGGATATTCGTCGTCCTGCTCTACTCGCTGAAAGTCAACGCTTACGCGCTGGACATAATGGACGGCACTTTCAATTTCGTCGGCGCCTTCGCCTCCAAGAACCAGGTCGGGTTCTTCTCGTCGTTCGGCATCTTTTTGTCTTTCGTCTTCCTGATGTTTTACCGGCGCAACTGGCTGAGCTTCTTCTGGACCGCGCCGATCATCCTGATGTCGGCATACATGCTGGCAATCTCCCACTCGGCGACATCCGTCGCCTCGCTGCCGGCGGTGCTCGGCATCGTCATCTTGCTCACCATGAGCAGGGTCCTGTCGCGGCGCTACCGCCGCGTGCTGTTCGTGGTCGGCGGCGGCGCGTTGGTAGCCGGCGTGGTGGCCGCGCTGAACCTTGGCCTGCTGGACGTCGTGCTCGGCATCTTCGGCAAGGATTCGACGCTGACCGGCCGCACCTATCTCTGGCAGCAGGGCTGGGAGGCGGCGCAGCTGCACCCGCTGCTCGGCTACGGCTATGCCGCCTACTGGGTGCAAGGGTTCGCCGATCCGGAACGGTTGTGGGCCGAGTTCTACATCACGACCCGCACCGGCTTCCATTTCCACAACACCTATATCGAGACCCTGGTCGAGATCGGCTTCGTCGGCGTCACCATGCTGGCGCTGATCATCCTGCGCGCCTTCTACGGCCATATCTCGAAGGTGGTGTTCGGGGTCTGGAGCGCCGATTCGGTGGTGCTCGCCGGCGCCGTCGGGCTGATGCTGATCCGCTCCTTCTTCGAGGTCGAGATCCTCGGCCCTTACTTCATGGCCTCCTTCATCGTCTATTATGGCCTGTTCAAGCTGAACCCGCTGCCGGTTGCCCGGCGACGGCGGGTTGCCATTCCTGTCCAGGATGAAAAATCTGCCAGCGGCCACATGCCGGCGCCGGTCTGATCGCGGTTTTCGCCTAGTCCCCCGAAAGCGAGAACCGGTTTCGGGTCAAGGACATGCGTAAGAGCAAAACCTAAAAGAGCGCGGAGCAAATCTGAAAGATTGCGACGCGCTTTAGGCCACGGCTCGCGAGCGCTGCATTTGCCGCTGCAGGAAGCGGCGCACCGGCTCGTCATAGATGCGGGTGGCAATGTCGGCGATGACGATAACCGCAGCGGCCATGACGATGCCGAACCAGGGATGATGCGCGAACGGGTCGACCGACGCGGCCTTGCCGGCCCCGGCGATGATCATCAGCAGCGGCGTGTGGATGATGTAGATCGGGTAGGAGACCCGCCCCAGCCAGCCATAGAAGCTAGCCAGTCGCGGCGCGGTCGGCGCCACCGCGCCGGTCACCACCATGAGCGGGAAAACGACGGCGATAGAGGCGAGGTCGTAGGCGACACGCCCGGCAGCACCCGCAGGCGCGATGGCGAAGACGATCAGCGTAAGCAGGATCGCGGCCTCGACCCACCAGCCGCGCCGCAGAAAGCCGAGGCCATCCTGGTAGCGCGCCATCGACCGGCAGAGCAGCACGCCGAGGAAGAAGGAGAACCAGACGCGCGGCAGCCCGCTGATGATGGTCTTGCCGGTCATGCCGAAATCGAGCGTGCCGGCAAGTGCCGAGGCGACGATCAGCAGCACCAGGCTGACAGCCACCAGCACCGTCAGCACACGTTTCGACAGCAGGAAGAAGACGGCGGCATAGGCGATGTTGACGATCAGCTCGAAGAACAGCGACCACGAAGCGGGATTGAGCGGAAAGATCGTATGGTAGGCATCGCCGACCAGCGGAATGAAGAGCATGCCTGTCGTGAGCTGCGTGCCGATCTCCGACAACGGCATGTATTCCGTCGCAATCAGCCTGTTCTTGATCAGCAGATAGAAGCAGCCGAGCAACGTGCCGACGAGGTAGAGCGGGTAGAGGCGTATCAGGCGGATGGCCAGGAAGGTGCCGAAGCCCATGCCGTTCTCGATCTTGCGGTCGTAAGCGTGGGCGATGACGAAGCCGCTGAGCAGGAAGAACAGGTCTACCGCAAGATAGCTCGACGGCAGCACTTTGCCGTCGGCCAGAAAGGGCGAGAAGTGATAGAGCATCACGCTGATCGCCGCCACGCCGCGGATGGCGTCGAGGTTGAGGTAGACGTGACGCGGAGCGGCAGGCTGCATTCTATGCCTTCAAGCGGTCCAAACAGATTGCTCGCCCGCACCTTGGCGCGAACGAGCCTGACTTGTTCCTCCCGCGGACCGCGCTGAGCGAGGCCCGGGCGCCCGGCTACTGGCTGGCCATGGGTGGGCCGCCGGCACTCGGCGCCAGCTTCACCTTGATGACGTCGCCCGGCAGCACCGGCGTGTCTTCCTTGGCGTCGATCTCGCTGGTCTTGCCGTCGGCAACACGCACCAGCGAATACAGCAGGGCCGGTTCCTGGCCGCCTGTTATGGCAGCCGCCATTGCGGGATCCGAGGCCGCGGCGATCAGGCCCTTCTGCATGGCAGTCCTCAGCGTCGCCTCGTTCAGGTCGGCCTCGGCCTGCTGCCGGCTCGCGGCCAGGTTGGAATTGAGCGTGTTGCGGGCATCGATGGCGTCCTGATCAGCTTTGCTGATCGATTGCTTGGCGGTGAGGATGGCCGTCTCATAGTCCAGGATCTTGCCCTGCAAGTCCGCCACCGACTGTTTCGAATCGAGCAGTCGCGCATTGGCGACAAGGCCCTTCTGGGCCAGCGGACCGATGCTGGTGAGCTGCTGCTGCGCCAGATCCACTTGCTGCTGCTGGTTGGCGATTTTCTTCTGCAGCGATTCGATCTCGCCTTCGAGCACGCCTTTCAGGTCATCAAGCGCGTCCAGCTTCAGCTTCAGCGCCTTCTGGTCGGCCGTGAGGATCTGCATTTCGTCGGCAACGATGGCCTGCGTTCTCGGGTCGTCCACGGCCTCCTTCGGAATCTCGAAGCTCGTCTTGCCGGCAAGGTCTGCGTCGATGCGCGCACGCTTTATGATCAACCGCAGCCGCTGGTCGTCATAGATATCGAAACTGCCCTTGGCGGTGACCAGGTCCTTGCCGAGCTGAGGGCCGTAATCGGCGTTGCGCCGGATGCCGCCGGCGATGCTCACCGCCTTCAGTACCGTAAGGTCCGGCACGTAGGGGAACTGGCCAGGGTTCTGCACTTCGCCCGAAATGTAGAATGGCCGGAACTGCGCCATCTCGACCGAGGCTTCAGGCTTGTCGGGCAGTGCCAGCTTGCGCTGCAGCGCGAGACCGATCGCGGCAGCGATCTCCGAGGTCGTCTTGCCGGCCGCCTGCATCTCGCCGACGAACGGTACCGAGAGCGTGCCGGCGGGGCCGACCGAATAGTCGCCGTTGATGGATGACCAGTCGCGGAACGTGCCGTCGACCGTCTGCCACTCGGCGATGCGGATGTTGAGCTTGTCCTGCGGCCCGAGACGATAGTCTCCAGCCACCGCCATGGTGGGAATCGCAAGAGACAGGGCAAGCGCCACGGCCGCAAACCGGCTGGGCGCCTTGGAAAGGAGTCCGAGGGGGTGGTTTTTCAATGAACGTTTCCGATCCGCGTTAGCCCCATCCGCCCGATGAGATTACTGCCGGACGCCTGTCCCGAGATTGGCGGGACAGGCCTGGCGGTCAATAGCTGCCGCGCGCCATCCACACGGCAGGCACGGTTTTGACGATGATGCGAATGTCCTCGACCATCGACCAGTTCTCGACATAGTGGCGATCGAAGGCGACGCGCGTGTCGTAGGACACGTCGTTGCGCCCGCTCACCTGCCACAGCCCGGTGAGGCCCGGGCGCGACTTCAGATAATAGACTGCGGCGCTGCCGTAGATCTCGAGCTCGTCGCGTACGACAGGGCGGGGCCCGACCAGGCTCATGTCGCCCTGCAGGATGTTGATGATTTGCGGCAGCTCGTCGAGGCTGAGCTTCCGCAGCACCGCGCCGACACGCGTCACTCGCGGATCGTCCTTCAGCTTGCGCGTCGCCGCCCATTCGGCGGCGGCATCCGGATTGGCCGCCAGATGCGCGGCGAGCACCTTCTCGCCATCCTGCACCATGGTGCGGAATTTGAGGCAGGCGAAAATCCTTCCGCCGCGACCGATCCGCTTGTGGCCGTAGAAGATCGGGCCGCGGTCGGAAAGCTTGACCAGCAGGGCGACCATCAGAAAGAGCGGGCTGAGCAGGACCAGACCCGCCAGGGAACCGACGATATCGAAACTGCGTTTGAGCAGACCGCCGATGGGGGGTGGAAAATCAATGCCGGCCTGCGAAAAACCCGCATTAGCCGGCTTGGCGACGTCCCTCATGCAAAAGCTCCATACGTTGAACGGATGGTTTACGGCACGATACCAAAAAAATGCTGCAGCGCAACACACAATTTCCCATTCGCGTGAAATGTTCGCGTCATGAATTGACCAAATAATAAACCTGCCGTGCCCAAATTTTGGCCTTTGTGGCATGTTTATGACAACGTGAGAGTTTTTTTGGGAAATGTAGTACAGCTTTCGGGCTGATTTTGGGCGATGCATTCTTTGCTGCAGACGAACGGCGGTTGCAGGTCGTAAGAATCACTCGCTCAGGTAAGTTCATCGCATCAAATACTGCTTAATGTTTCGGATTCTACTGTCGAGGATTTCGCTATAGTGAATAGGTGGCGATGCAGGGGTGTGCGCCGCAGCATGGCAGAGTCAATGCCGCGAAACCCTTGGCTTCATGTGCATTTGGCCTTGCCGCAAAGGTCTCGCCTTAATAGAGTGGCAAACTGTTGCTGTCATAGTCTGGATGGGTCGGAAAGGCCGGAAGCAACCGGTCGGATTGGGCAGCCAGAAATAGCTCTCTGGCGAAACGGGGAGTTACGCGGGTGGGTAAGCCACAGCCTCTGCATGCGCGTGCCGGTTGACGGGCCGACGAGCATGTCTTTGCCAAAGTTCATCGTCGGGATGATATTCACGCTCGCTGTTGTAGTCGGCTGGTCCTGGCTCGACGGCGAATCGCTTGGCACCATCATCATGCGCGCCGTGATTTGCGCTGTCGTCATTCAGGTGGGGTACTTCGTTCTGGTGTTCGCCATGATCGCCAGGAGCGGGCCGATACCCGCCGACAAGGCGCGGCAGGCCGACCGTGGCATCAAGGTGCCCGATGGCGAAAAGCTAACCGCCCGGCGCGGCAGCCTCCGCTGATCTTTCAGCCGGCGCCCGGGGGCGGCGTATTGTCGGCCAATGTTGCGGTTTCCCGTTCGGCCCGTTCGCCGTAGAGCATCCTGGCCAGCCGGCTGCCCGACTTTGCTTTCAGCCGCTGATATTGCCCGACCTCGACGATGCGGCCGCCCTCGATGGCCACGACCCAGTCGGCAAAGGCGATCATCGACGGCCGATGCGCGATGGTGAGGATAGTCATCTTGCCGCGCAGTTCCTCGATCGATTGAGCGATCAGCGACTGATTCTGCCAGTCGAGCGCGCTCGTCGCCTCGTCGAGGATGAGCAGCGAGGGTTCGCGCAGCAGCGCCCGTGCCAGCGCGATGCGCTGACGTTCGCCGCCGGAAAGCCTGACGCCGCGATCGCCCACCACCGTTTCGAGCCTCCCGTCGAGCCGCTCGACGAAGTCGGCCGCATGAGCCTTGCGCAGCGCCGCCCACAGCTCCTCGTCGCCGGCCTGCGGCGCCGCCAGGCGCAGATTGGCGCCAATGGTGTCGTGCAACAGAAACACGTCCTGCGGCACATAGGCCACCTGGCCGCGCCAGGCCCTGCGGTTTTGCGCGGTGATCTCGTCACCGTCCGCCAGGATCTCGCCCTGGCTCGGCTCGAGCAGCCCAAGCAGCATGTCGGCGATCGTGCTCTTGCCCGAACCGGACGGGCCGATCAGCGCCGTCACCTCGCCGGCGGGAAGGCCGAAGCTAATGCCGCTCACCACCGGCCTTCCATCGCCGGCGCCATAGGCGAACGAGACGTCGCGGATATCGAGGCCCCTGTCGAGCGACAGCCTTGCGTTCTGCGCGGCATCGCCGGACTCCATCTCGCGCGCGGCATCGAAACGCGCCTGCAGGGCCTGCATGGCGGTGTAGGCCGGCAGGTTGATCAGCATCTGCTGCGCCTGCACCTGCATGTCCATGAAGCGGGGCGCGACCCGCATGAAGACCAGGAGCAACACGACGATTTCCGCAAGGGAGAGATGGAAGCGGACCAGCGCGATATAGATGAACAGGCTGAGCCCGATCACGCTCGCGACCTGGAACAGCGCGGTGCCGATGGTGCTGTTGCGGACATAGGCGACATTGTCCGCCTTCATCTTGTCCAGCGTCGCGCGGAGTTGCGCGAAATAGCTCGCCTCGACATTCAGGCTCTTGGCCGCCTTGATGCCGCCGAGGAACTCCGAGACCGTGCGGTATTGGTCCTGGCGGCTGCCGGTCAGCACGCGACCGTAGGCGGTGGCGCGCGCGCGAAAGGGCTGCAGCGCGATGAACAAGAGCACGCCGATCAGGATCGCGAAGCACGTCATCACCGGCGAGATGAACACCGACACCACGAGATAGCCGGCAAGCAGCAGCGCCGTCTGGGCGAGCATCAGCAGCGAGAAGGCTGCCGCCTGAACGCGGTCGATGTCGCCGGTCAGCGCGTGGTCGAGATCGGAGCTGCGCATGCGGGTGAAGACACCCCAGCGCGCCTTGCCGATGCTCTCGAACAGGTTCATGCGCACCCGGTTGACGAAGTCGTAGAGCAGCCGCGCCATGTAGAGCGACTTGAAGCGGTTGAACATAGCCTGCAGCGCCACCAGAGCGACGAGCAGGCAGAGCACCGTCGCCAGCGAGAGCGTCCCGCCCGGCACCAGCCAGCGCAAGGCGCCCGGTACGCGCACGGCGAAATCCTGGTCGGCACTGCCGATCAGATGCAAGAGCGGGATCAAAAGCAGGATCGAAAGGCCCTCGGTCAGACTCCCGAGCACCAGGAAAGCAAGCGCCGTCAGCGTGCGCTGTCCGCCGATATGCGCCATGACACCACCGAAGCCGGCCACGTCCCGCAAAAGTGTCAGGCGAAGTTTCGAGGACCACGCCATGCTGCTGCTCACTTTGCCCGCGCGCCGACGGCTAGATCGCGCTCGATCACGGCGACGGCCTCGTCGATCCGCTCCAGGCCTGCCGGCACTTCGAGCCGGCTGACGCCGATCCGGCCGGCCAGCTGCGCGCTTTGTTCGAGATGCGTGGACGCGAAATCGCCGACCAGCGCCTGCCGGCCGAACCGAGTGACATAGGAGAACTTGATGATCGCCGGCAGGGCGGCGGTGCCCTTTAGCGGCGTGATCGCCGCCTGCCCGTCGCGCTCCAGCACATAGATCCGGGCCGCCGGCACGGCTTCGCCGGAGAATCCATCTCGCAGCCGATGCTGCGCCTTCTCGATCTGCGGATGCACCTGCGGCCGCACCTCCGCTCGGCCGATCCTGATGGCGTTCGCGGCATCCGCTGCAAGCTTGAGCTGCGGAAAGCCGGGCAGGATCATCGGCCGTGAAGGATCGGACAGGTCCAGCGCCACGACATCGTCGGTAAGCAGCAGATGACCGGCGCGGATCATCGCGCCCGCCGTGGTCGACTTGCCGGCACCCTTGTCGCCCATGAAGATCACGCTTTGCCCGCCAACGGCGATCGCGCTGGCGTGGAGGACGAGCAGGCCACGCTGATGCAGCGTGAGCGCCAGCACCGGACCCAAAAGTGGGAAGGCAAGCAGCGGATCGTCGACGCCCGGCGCCGGATCGACATCGATCCGGGAGGCATCGCTGATCAGGAAAGTGCCGACGGCTTGCCAGGACAGGTACTGGCGTGTCGGCTCGAAGCGAAAGACCGCGGCGTTCGCCAATGCAGCCTCCGGAAAATCGATCGGCCCAACAGCGATCTCGATGTCCGGTGTTGCCGGCGCGGTCGGTTCCAGTTCCGGCAAAGCCACCTCCGACCCGATCGTCAGGCCGTACGCCTTGTAGAACCGACGGGCACGCCCGTTTCGAGGGGCCGCTTCGATGGCGGAGCCGGGCCTCGCGGCAAGAGAAGCGGCTGGAGAGTTCATGCAGGGCTTCCATGCTGTTGGACCTGCCGCAGCCATAGCGACAGTGAGGCCGAACGCCAGATATGCTGGACGTCGGGCAGCGTCGCCTGCTCGGGCCGCTGCAGCATGCGCGCATAGACCGCGTTCACCTCGGGCAGATTGACATAAGGCGCGATCAAGTCGTTGTCCGACACCAGCAGCCGGTCCAGGAGATCGCGATGGTTGACGATCATGCCTTTGACCAGGTTGGCGGTGAAATCGATCTTGTCGCGCCGCCACTGCACCGCCGGCGGCAGCACGCCTTCCATCGCCCGGCGCAGCACATGGCGGCCGAAGCCGTTGCGCAGCTTTTCCTCGCCCGGCAGTGCCAGGCAGAATTCGACCAGCGGCTTGTCCCAGAACGGATAGCGCGGTTCGATGGCGAAGTTGGCGGCGGCCTTGTCGAGAACCTCGAAAGCATGGGGCACCAGCCCGGTGGACAGAAGCCAGCGATGGGTGAGCGCTTCGCTGGTGCTGACATAGGCGGGCATATAGGCCGCGCAATGGAAACGTTCGGCGAGATCGGTACGCCTGGCAAGCTCCGGATTGACCAGTCCTGCCCACGCCGCGCGCGGTGCATCGAAGCGTCTGCGCCGCAGTTTTCCGAGAAGGCGCCTGGCCTTCGCCCTCATCCTGGCAATCCGCCAGGCCGGCCCGTAGGCGGCGAGGAACTTGAAGTAAAGAGGCAGCATCCCGTCGCCATAGGTGTTGGCGGCACTGTGCAGCTCGCGCCACAGCTCCAGCCACCTGCCGCGATGGGCGAGCTCATGCAGATGCCCATGACCTTGCGATACGACCTCGTCACCGCCGTGGCCGTCGAGAAGCACTGTGACGCCCTTGGCGCTCGCGGTGCGATAGACGCTGCGGGTCAAGGACAGACCGGGCGCCAGGAAGGTCCCTTCCTGTTCCTCCAGAATGCGATCAAACTCGGCGAAGGGCGCATAGTCGCCGACCGCGATCAGCGTGCCGTCGAGCCCATATTGCTCCAGCACTGCATCGATGAAGGGCCGCTCGTCCATCGAAGACCCCCTCTCGAACACCAGCGAGAAAGTTTTGAGCTTCGGCTTCTGCGTCGCCGCAGCTTGAAGTCCGGCCATGCAGGCGATCGAGGACGAATCGAGCCCACCACTCAGCATGGCACCGACGGACGGAGTGCCCCGCATCCGGTTTTCAACCGATCGCGCGAAAAGATGCAGGAACTCGTCCGCCGCATCCGAACGCGGCGGCCTTTGTGACGGCTCAACCTCCCAGTAGCGGCTCAGCACGACCTGATTGTTGGTCACCGTCATGCTGTGCCGAGCGGGCAAGCGAAAGATCTCGGCATAGAGCGTGGATTGTGGATCGTCCGGCAGGCCGGCGAGAAAGCCGGAAATCTGATGCTCGCTGAGAGCCCTGCCGACACCATCCAGCGCCAGAAGTGGGCCGATCTCCGAGGCGAAGGCAAAGCGCCTGTCGGCGCAGTGGTAGTAGAAAGGTTTGACGCCGAAATGGTCGCGCGCGCAAAACAGCGCCCGGCGCTCGGCGTCCCAGACCGCGAAGGCGAAATCGCCTTGCAGGTAGGTCGGACAGGCCTCGCCCCATTTGAGATAGGCGTGCATCAGCAGTATGGCGTCGGCGGCCGATCGGTCGCGCACACCGAGCCGCGCCAGAAGCTCCTCGCGGTTGTCCAGCCGGCAATCGGCCGTAATGGCGAGCTTGCCGCCGGCCATTGTCAGCGGCCCAGGGCCCTGCTCGCCGGTCGTGTTGAGCCAGGCATGACCTAGTGCTGCGTGTCTGTCCGTCCACCATGAGCTGCCGTCGCGCGCCCGGTGGCGCATGCGCGCCAGCATCTGCTGGATGTCGGCCGCCGCCGCTGGGCTGCCATCCTGTCTGAGCAGAATTCCGGCGACGCCGCTCATCGCCTAGTGTCCGTGATCGACAAGATGGGCAAAGCCGTTGATGGAGCCGCCAAGCACGATGTGGTCGCCGCTGATCAGCCAGGCATGCGCCTTGAGATCGGCGCCGGGGTCGCGCGCGATGCCGATGCTGATCGTGGAGGCCTTGCCCTGGCGGGCAAGCAGATACTGTCCGGCGAGCGCCTGGGTAAGGCAGCTGGCGCCCGGCACGTATCGCGCAGCAGCGGCAACGCCCCATGCGACGCGCCGCAGATCGGCGATGGCAGCGTCATTCCTCGCTTCCAGTTGAGTCACCAGAGCGCGCATGCGATTATAGGACGAAAGCGTAAGCCCCAGCCGCACGAGGCTGACCACTGCCAGGCAGCGCGCCAGAAACAGCGCCTCCGGCCCGCTAAGCGAGAGGACCCTAGGCCAGTTCCTCATGGTGGAACCTCGCAAGCCCGGCTTCGATCAGTCCCTTGAGCAAGCCCTCGACATCGGCCTTGCAGCGTTCTGTATCGACATCATAGCGGGTGAGCACCGCGCTTGTTATGTCGGGGATCGGTCGTGGCTCCTGGATCAGCTCCCAAATGTAGGCGCCGACGCCGTTCAGGCTGTAGTAGATGTTGGATTTGAGATGGAGCAGCGCCAGTCCGTTGCCGAATTCACAAGCCACGGCATCGCCGCTCGCGACCACGCGGTCATGGTTGTTCGATGGGTTCCAGTGCATCCTAAAACCTCATTGTTGAACGCTTGCGTGACCTCGACCGGGATCGGTTGCCTGCGATCCTCAGGGAGCCCAGGTAGCCCGGGCAGGAGGCCCCGGCTCAGTGTTCGAAGAAAGGGAACGCCCGGAGCCCCAACTGTGACAACTCCGGGCGCTACAAGCTCAGGAGAAGGTGAGCTCACCGACCGGTGTGTGCGCGGGAAATGCCGCGTCGAGCGCCGTGGTCCCGGAGGCACCCTGCGTGATCGTTTCGATCGAACCGTGAACCGTCAGGCTTGGGGTCTCGTACTCTTGCTTTTCAACATTCTGTTCCATTCTATTCTCCAATTAAGACTGGAAGCGGCGTCAGAATGCCGCCAGCATATTGCTATGCTGCATTGCAATTGCTGCACGGCAACATTTATGAGTCAAGCCTGATTTACCAGGCAGTAATCAATTCTTGGTTGCGCAGGCCCGCGTCAGTTGATGACACCGCCGGCTTTTGCATCTCGGGCGAACACCACTCGAACGTTCAACATCGCCTTTTGCCGTCTAAGTAAGCATATGATTTGATTGAGGTAAGTTCGTAAGCTTAAGTGGCTATGTGGGAATTGCGAAGAAAACACTTCAGAAAATAGCAGATTGCCGGCTCACTTCGCCGCCGCCGGATTTGTCTTCAAAAGTGATCGGCGATGAGCGAATATGAACGCTCAGGTTGCAGGCGCGAGGCGGCTTGGGAAGGCGCTGGATGGCGCTCCTGATTTTTTGGCGATGCTTTTCTTCGCAGTTGCGGTATAAACGCCGCCGCGGGCGGTTTTGCGGAGAGACGACAACGGGCATGGCCGTGCAGGACGCTTCTTACAACAGGCTGCGCGCGGCCGGCAGTGCCGACGAAGTCGCCTATGTGCAGGCCTGTCTGCGGCCGTTCTTCAATCCAACAGCGCGAGCAGTCGACCATGGCGGTATGCCGGCTCCGGCAATCTGCGTGGCCGACGTTACCGACATTGCGAGGTTGAACAAGGTCGCGGTCTTTTTGCTCAAGGCTCTCTCGCATGGGGCCACCGGCGCGACGCCTCCCGAATTGCTCGCATGGCTCGATGGTTATCGCCGGCGTACCATGTCGATGAATGCCGCCTGCATCGGCGATTCGATCGCCATCCATCAGGTGTTGCAGGACAGGCAGATCGACTTCGTCTTCCTGAAGGGACCGCTCCAGCAGCAACTGCTCTACGGCGACCATTTCATGAAGCCGTCCGGCGACGTCGATATTCTGGTTTGCCCGTCCGGCTTCGCTGCCGCCCGCGAGGCCCTTCGCTCGGCCGGCTACGAGGTCGCCGGCAAGTCCCGGTCCGTCTGGTGGGTGCGTTTCCTCGGCGAGCAGCACATGGTCCGCGACGATGGCGTGCGGGCCGCAACGGTCGATCTCCATTATCGGCTGCAGCAGCCGGGCTCGCCGAGCCCGCGCGACATCGACGGCTTCCTGCGCCGCAAGCGCGAGGTCAAGGTTGCGGGCGCCTCCATGCCCCTGATATCGGCGTCCGACACGTTGCTCTTGTCCTGCATCAGCGTCGCCAAAGCCTTCTTCAACCGCGAGCCCTGCGCCGGCTATGTCTGCGACGTCAGAGCCGCGGCCGGCCGGCTGAACGAAGCCGAGCAGCAGAAACTGCTCGACCATGCCGCTGAGCAGGGCCTCGCCGACACGCTGCTACTTGCTTTGCGCGCGGCCGATGTTCTGCTTGGCGGTACTGGCACGCTGCTTTCGGACCGCGCCACCCGGATCCTGGCGCGCATCGACAATGCCGACCTCTTCCACATGGTGATCGCGCCCTGGCTTTCCTCGTTGCGCTGGCCGCAACGGCGGACGGTGCTGTGGGAGCTCTGCGGTCGCGAGCCGGTGCGCTATCTGGCGGAGGCCGGCTGGGCGGCTTCCGCCGATCTCAGCCGGCGGATCTTCGAGCGGCCGGCCGCGGCCGCGCCGGTGCGGGGCAACGCATGAAGATCGGTTTTGCATTCATAGGCGGGCTGTCACTCACGCAATCGAAAGGTGAATCATGGCCGTGACGACCCCAAGGGTCTGCGTCATCATCGCCGCCCGCAACGCGGCGCGGACCATACCGGTCGCCATCGCTTCGGCTCTGCGCGAGCCGGAGGTGGCGGAAGTCGTCGTGGTCGACGACGCCTCCACCGACGACACACAGAACGTGGCGCGCGCCGCCGATGACGGCAGCGGCCGGCTCAAGGTGATGCGTCTCGACGTCAACCGGGGGCCGTCCTTTGCGCGCAACGCCGCCATCAAAGCCTCCGTTTCGCCTTTCATCAGCATCCTCGACGCCGACGATTTCTTCCTCGAAGGGCGTTTCCGCCGGCTGTTTGCCAGCCCCGACTGGGATTTCGCGGCGGACAACATCATGCTGATCAGGGACGATGCCGCGAC
>NZ_RZSN01000130.1:0-17264 GCF_003997315.1 Mesorhizobium sp. M1A.F.Ca.IN.020.04.1.1 | reverse complement strand
GATCGGCCGGAACCAGCTGATCCAACGTCACCATCTCAAGCGCGGTCTGTTCAGGGGCGGGTCGCTTCAACATGACCCAGTGAATCAAAAACCCCCGGCAAACGCCAGGGGTTTGTCAGCAGTCTGAGCGGGGCGCCTGCCCCGCTCGCTTTTTAGCATGCTGGAGAAACGCTCCAACAATCAGTTGGCGGTCTTCGCCTTGTCCTGCTCTTCCTTAAGCTTCTTGGCGAAGTCCTGGTTGTTCTTGGCGACGAAGTCCTGCAGCTTCTTTTGGCGGTCCTCGATGTCCGACTGCTGCAGCGGCGGGCCGTCATAGGCGCCGCTGAAGCCCGTCAGCGCAACCTTGATCGGGTTCGGCTGGTTCTGGAAATTGACCGAGGTGAGCGTGATCTGCTGGCCCTTCTTGAAGGACGCGACAAGCTGGTCGGTCAGCGGCACTTCGGCCACGCAGCGATCCGGGAAGCAGATCACATAGTCGAGCTTCTGCGCCTTGCCGGAATCGATTTGCAGGCCGATGCCCGGAGGAACGAGACGGCCGGTCGGCACCGTCACCTGGAACACCTTACGGTTCACTTTGCCCTTGAGCTCGATCAGGCTGACGCCGGTGACGAGCTGGCCATTGCCGGCTGTGACGATGTTCTGCACGTTGCAGATATCGACGTCTTCCTGCTTGGTGCAGGCCTTGAACCAGCCCTGCGGAATCTGCGGCGGCTGCTGCGCGGAAGCGGTGAAAAGCCCGGCGCCCAGAACGCCGACCACGCCTGCGGCCAGCACCGAAAGGCGATACGCGTTGCTCGTCATATGGTGCACTTTCCTCTCAAATGATCCCGGGGACCGGCTTCTTCCTGCCGTGTGGTCCCGCTACCTGTTGCCCAAATGAGGCAACAGCATGACTTCGGAGCGCGTGTTACACCGCCAGCGGCGCCGAATCCAGCCCGGTTTCCGCGTTTTCTTGCCGCGTTCTCCTGCCCTGGACGAGCCTCATCGGCGATGCGTCGACTGAACCCAAGCGACCGGCGCGCGCCGATTCAATCGGGGAGCGAAATGCTCTAGGGTGCATGTCGAATCACCAAGCTGCCCGGCAAGGAGACGGTCATGGACCGCGTTCTCGTTCGGCTGATCGCCGCGACCTCGTTTCTGGCTCTCTCGCTGCTTCCGGCTTTGTCGGAATCGAAGCACGGCATCGCCATGCAGGGCGAGCCGGCGCTGCCTGCGGACTATACGCATTTCGACTACGTCAATCCCGATGCGCCGAAGGGCGGCAGCGTCACCTATTGCGTCGTCGGCAGTTTCGACAATCTCAACCCCTTCATCCTGAAGAGCCTGCGCACCACCGCGCGCGGCATGATCGACACGGTCTACGGCAACCTGGTCTTCGAGCCGTTGATGCAGCGCAACTACAACGAGCCCTTCAGCCTCTACGGCCTGCTCGCCGACAGCGCCGACATGGACCCGGATCGCAAGAGCATCGAGTTCCACCTCAATCCCAATGCCAAATGGTCGGACGGCCAGCCTGTGACGCCGGAGGACGTGCTGTTCACCTACGATGTCTTCAAGGACAAGGGCCGCCCGCCTTACAGCGATCGCATGAGCATGATCGCCAGGCTGGAGAAGACCGGCGACCACAGCGTGAAGTTCACCTTCAACGAAAAGGCCAATCGCGAATTTCCGCTGATCGTCGCGCTGACGCCGATCATCCCCAAGCACGCCTTCGACAAGGAGACTTTCGACAAGACCACGCTGAAGCCGCTGACCGGCAGCGGCCCCTATACCGTGGACAAGGTGCAGCCTGGGCAGCGCATCGTGTTCAAGCGCAATCCCAATTATTGGGGCAAGGACATCCCATCGAAGCGCGGCTTCGACAATTTCGACCAGATCACCATCGAGTATTTCCTCAACGCCAACGCCAAGACGGAAGCGTTCAAGAAAGGCATCTGTGCCCTCGACGACGAGACCGATCCGGTCAAGCGCGACCGCGATATCGACTTCCCGGCCTTTCGCAAGGGTGATGTGAAGCAGGAATATTTCGACACCGGTATTCCGCCGGTGGTGACGGGCTTCCTGTTCAACACCAGGCTGCCGAAGTTTTCCAATCCGGTCGTGCGGCGTGCGCTCGGCATGCTCTACGACTTCGAATGGGCCAACAAAAACCTGTTCGCCGGCAAGTTCAATCGAACCATGAGCTTCTGGCAGAACTCGGAATTGTCCGCGCTCGGCCATCCCGCCGACGAGCGGGAGAAGGCGCTGCTTGCCCCCTACCCCGGCCGCGTCCCTGCCGAGGTGATGGACGGAACCTGGCGGCCGCCGGTCACCGACGGCTCCGGCCAGGACCGCAAGGTGCTGCGAGCGGCTTTCGAGCTCCTGAAAAGCGCTGGCTATCACGTAGAGGACGGCCGGATGCTCGACCCTGAAGGCAATCCCTTCGGCTTCGAGATCATGACGTCATCGCAGGACGAGGAGCGGCTTGCGGCTCTCTATCAGCGCACGCTGGAGAAGATCGGCATCGATGTAACCATCCGCGGCCTCGACGGCGATCAAATCCAGTCGCGCAAGCAGCGCTTCGACTTCGAGGTACTGATCGGCACAAGCGGTTTCAACAATTCGCTCTCGCCCGGCAGCGAGCAGGTGGGACGCTGGGGATCCGTCGCCGCCAAGCAGGAGGGTTCATTCAACCTGGCCGGCGTCGCCGATCCCGCGGTCGACGCGGCGATCAACGCGATGTTGAATGCGCGCACGAAGGAAGACTATGTCGCCGCGGTGCGCGTTCTCGATCGGCTGCTGATATCGGGCAACTACATGGTGCCCATGCAATACAACACGCAGCAGTGGCTGGCTTACTGGAGCTACCTGGAACATCCGCAAAAGACGCCCATATTCGGCTATCAGCTGCCGACATGGTGGCGAAAGCCCAACTGACGCGATCCCCCGCCTGACACGGACCAAGCAAGGAGACGAGCATGAGCGCGGAGAACTCGATCACCATCGATGTGGTGTCGGATGTCGTCTGTCCCTGGTGCTTCATCGGCCAGAAGCGGCTGGACAGGGCGGTCGCCGCTGCCGGCGATATCGACGTGCACGTGCGCTGGCGGCCGTTCCAGCTCGATCCGACCATTCCGCAAGGCGGCATGGTTCGCCGCGAATACATGCTGGGCAAATTCGGCAGCGAAGAACGCATCCAGCAGATCCATGCGCGCATTGAGCCGCTCGGCGAGGCGGAAGGGATCCATTTCGCCTTCGGCGCCATCAAGGTCGCTCCCAACACGCTGGACGCCCACCGCGTTATCCGTTGGGCGGGGCCTGCCGGCGAGGACGTGCAGAACCGGTTGGTGCGACGCCTCTTCCAGCTGAATTTCGAGGAAGGCGCCAATCTCGGCGACCATGCCGTCCTAACCGAAGCCGCCCGCGAAGCCGGCATGGACGGTTCCGTGGTCGAGACGCTGCTGCCCACGGATGCCGATGTCGAGGCGGTGCGCAACGAGATCGCCACCGCCTCGCGCATGGGCATCACCGGCGTGCCCTGTTTCCTGCTCGAAGGCAAATATGCCGTTATGGGCGCGCAGGACGCCGACACGCTGGCCGATGCTATCCGCCAGATCGCTGCGGCCAAGGCGCGCGGTGAGCTCGAAACGGCGGGCTAAATCAAGTCGCATCACCCCTCCGCCCAGCCGACGCGGAAGCCCGTGATGACTGCTGAGAGAGATTCCCGCGGACTACGGCGGTTGATTCAAGGTAACCCCAGGTCTCCTGAAGGGACTTTTCGAGCCCTTCAACCATGGACCGGCCGCGCATCGGGCTGAATATTCCTTCACAAAACCGTGTTTTTGGCTTCCCCTGGGGAAAGTCCTTTCCAGCCGAAACTCTGTTCCCAACCGGCTGAACCAAAACACGAATTCCCCTCCGATAGATATTAGCCGGCAAAGCTTTTCTGTTGCCTTCATGCCACGGCCGGTAACCCTGTTCCCATTCGGGGGAAGAAAATTAATGGAAAATGATCAATTGGTGTTACCATGTGTAACAAAACAGGAAAGATTCGGGCGGGATCGTGATTCGGGTCGGTAGACCGCGACGTACAGTACCGGAGCAAACATCCAGCGAGGCGGCAAGGCCCTCGCCCCTGACGCCGGTATCGTCGATGCGCACATTCTGGGGACTGATGCGAGCCTACTGGTTCTCCGACCGGTGGAAGGAAGCCTGGACCCTTACCCTCGTCATCGCGCTGCTGACAGCGCTCTCCAGCAAGGCTGGCGTGTGGTTTGCCATGGCATCGGGCGAGCTGGTGAATTCGATCGCCTTCTTCCACGACGCCGCCAATATCAATCCGCTCCAGACGCTTCTGACCAATGCCGGCATATTGGTGCTGTTGGTCGTGCTCAAGGACGCCGGCTTCACCGGAGTACGCAATCTGGTTTCCGCAACCTTGCATCGCAAATGGCGGGGCTGGCTGAACAGCCAATTCAACCGAGCGCTGCTCGACGGCAACCATACCCATTTCCATGCCCAGCATGGCTCGGTTGCCGGCGGTATCGTCGCTCCCGACAACATCGACCAGCGCATCCAGGAATCGATCAAGGACATGACGGGCGGCGCCATCGGCCTCGCCATGGGCGTGCTGGGCGTGGCGACGTCGCTTTATTTCGTCGGCGAGAATTTGATCGGGGCCTCGGTGGAGGTCAAAGGGCTGGAGTTCCTCGGCAGCTACGGCAGTGCCGTGCTGGCCTTTCTGGCGGTCGCGACCTACGTGCCGCTCAACACCTGGATTGCGGTGAAGCTCGGCGGCCTGCTCGAACGTCTCAACATCCGCATGCAACAGGCCGAAGGCAGTTATCGCAGCGAATTGACGACCTTCCTGCGCCGCAGCTTCCACGTCGCCGCCTCACACGGCGAGGATGTGCAGAAGACGATGCACGACAAGCTCTATGTCGACATCGACAAGACCTGGGGGCGGCTGAACGTCGTCAACACCAGCTACATGTCGTTCGAGCTGATCTACAATTTCATCGGCGCCCGCATCGTTTCCTACGGACCCGGTCTCGTGCCGTTCATTCACAACGGCTTCGATCTCAAGGGCTACATAACCGGCTCTGAAATGGTCGCGCAGCTGATCAGCCAGTGTTCGTGGTTCATCCATGTCATGCCCGCGATCGCCACGCTTAGGGCCAACAGCCAGCGTGTAACCGAGCTCGCCAGCGCCATCGAGAACGTCCAGCAGCCGCAGGAGTTCTATCGCCAGACCGGCCGCTCGGACTTCAGCTATGCCACGCAAAATCCCGTCTTCGGCCTGACCATCCAGAAGCTGGAGCTGGCGCATCAGGGCGAGGACGCAACGCCCTTCCTGAGCGCCGCCAACCTGCGCTTCCGCCGCGCCGAGTGGACATTCCTCAAGGGTGAGTCCGGCTGCGGCAAGACCTCGCTGATCAAGGCAATCAATGGTCTGTGGCCCTATGGCCGCGGCACCATCGTGTTCCCGGAAGGGGTAACGAGCTTCTATGCCGCCCAGGAGGTCAAGCTGCAGCAGGTCTCGCTGAAGCAGCTCGTCTGTCTGCCGGGTTCGGAAAACGATCACACCGACGTGCTGGTAGCGGCCGCCCTGCACAAGGCCGGCCTCGGCGAATTCATTGGGCACCTGGCCGATGAGAGCCGCGAAGGCAAGCTCTGGGATCAGGTTCTGTCAGGCGGGCAGAAGCAGAAGCTGGTGGTAGCCCGCATCATCCTGCAGCAGCCGGGACTGCTCTTCCTCGACGAAGCGACCGGCGCTCTCGACCCCGAAGGCAAGATCGCCTTCCACGAAGCGATCAAGGTCAATTGCCCGGATGTAACCGTGATCAGCGTGATGCACGAGGCCGTTCCGCCGCGGTCGCTTTCCGGAGAGGAATTCTATCATAGCGTCGTGGCGATCTCCGATGGCGTCGCGACCAAGAAGCCGCTCGCTCCCGCTCTGCCGCGCGAGCTCACGACGATCCTCGCGCAGCCCCGGCCGGCCGAGGACAAATGGTTGCGCTTCCGGCGGCTCAAGCAGAAATAGCAATCAGTCCAGCCCTGGTCCGTCGCCTCGGCAGCGGCCACTGTCGATCACAGTCTCGCGATCCGGCAATGCTTCGCTCATTTTCAGCGCTCGTCGCGATTGACTCGGCAAAACGCGCTCCTATGTTGCGCCCGCTCGCAGATTTGAAATCTACAGCGCCACGCGCCCTTCGGACGCGTAAGGGACGCTGTAGAATCTTAGAATTGCGCATGATCCTTTCGAAAATCGGAGCCGATTTTTCGGGGAGTCATGCGCTACCCCGCGAGCAGAAAGGTCAAACCCGCCATGCCTGGCGACAGTCACAGTCGAACGCAACCGCCGTCCGCCTTGACGTGACCTGACGGCTCACGTCCTGCCGGACGGCAAGGAGTGAGCCATGAATGAATTCGCATCCGTATTGGACGACGAAGCGGTCGCCGTCGCCCGTGTTCTTGCCAACGACCACGTCGCGGACGTCGTCGAAGCCCTCAACCGCGTGACGGCCATCGAGCTGCTCTGCGCGGTGCCGTTCGAGCGGTTGGTCGAAATCTTCGACCAGCCGGAGCTCGAAAGCGCGCCGGAACTCGCCGCAGCCCTGCCGCGCGCGAAAGCAGGCAAGCTGCTCACCGCCATGTCGGTCGACCGCGCAGCCGACATCCTGCGCGAGCTCGATGAGCCTGCGCGCTCGGAACTGCTTGGCGCGCTTGCCCCACCGCTGCGCGCGACGCTGCTTTCGATTCTCGGTTATCCCGAAGGCAGCGCCGCCTCGATCATGACGACCGAGTTCGTCAGCGTGCCTTCGGACTGGACCGTCGGCCGCACGCTCGACCACATCCGCAAAGTCGAGCGCACGCGCGAGACCGTCTATGCGATTTACATCACCGACAAGGAGACGCAGCTCCTGCTGCGGGCGACGGGCTTGCGCCGGCTGATCACCGGCGAGCCTCTGGACTCGATCCTGTCGGTGGCGCCGGATCGCATGCCGGTCACGGTCACGCCGCTGACCGATCGCGAAACGCTGGCGCAGACGATCTCCAAATACGATCTGCTCGCCCTGCCGGTTGTGGATCACGGCAAGATCCTCGGCATCGTCACCATCGACGACATCATCGACACCATGGTCGAGGAAACGACCGAAGACGTTCATCGTTTCGGCGGCATGGAGGCGCTGGACGAGCCCTATATGAAGATGGGCTTTCTCGCCATGATCCAGAAGCGGGCCGGCTGGCTATGCGCACTGTTCCTCAGCGAGATGCTCACGGCGAACGCCATGCAGAGCTACGAGGGCGAGTTGGAGAAGGCGATCGTGCTCACCCTCTTCATCCCGCTGATCATGAGCTCGGGCGGCAATTCCGGCTCGCAGGCGACCTCGCTCGTCATCCGCGCGCTGGCACTGCGCGAGATCGGCCTTCGCGACTGGTGGCGTGTCGCCTTGCGCGAGCTGCCGACCGGTTTGGTGCTCGGCTCGATCCTCGGCATAGTCGGCATCTGCCGCATCGCGCTCTGGCAGTATTTCGGCTTCTACGACTATGGCCCGCATTGGATGCTGATCGCGGCAACGGTGGGCGCGGCGCTGGTCGGCATCGTGACCTTCGGCTCGCTGTCGGGATCGATGCTGCCTTTCGCGCTGAAGCGCATCGGCTTCGATCCGGCAAGCGCCTCGGCACCGTTCGTCGCCACGCTGGTCGATGTCACCGGGCTGGTGATCTATTTCTCGGTGGCTCTGGTGATCCTGCGCGGCACGCTCCTCTAGCCAAGAAGCTTCGCGCCGTCGGCATGGCCGGCGGCGCCTTCCCGGCTTGGCTTCAAACGCGCTCGCCGTTCTTCACGCGATAGGTCGGCTTGTACATGGTGACCAGCTCCTCCGCCGCTGTCGGGTGGACGGCCATGGTGCGGTCGAAATCGTCCTTGCTCAGCCCCGCCTTCAGCGGAATGCCGAGCAGCTGCGCCATCTCGCCGGCGTCCGGTCCCAGGATATGGGCGCCGAGCACTTTCCGCGACGCGCCGTCGACCACCAGCTTCATCAGCATCTTTTCGTCACGGCCCGACAGCGTGTGCCGCATGGGACGGAAAGACGCGCGATGGATCTCGATGTCGGGGAAGCGCTTGACGGCCTCGTCCTCGGATAGGCCAACGGTGCCGATCTCGGGCTGCGAAAACACGGCCGTCGGAATGGTATCATGGTCTGGCGCTGTCGGATTGCCTTTCAAGGCTGTCTCGATGAAACACATCGCTTCGTGGATGGCCACCGGCGTCAGTTGCACGCGGTGGGTGACGTCGCCGATCGCCCAGATATTGTCGATGCTGGTGCGGGAAAATTCATCGACGATGATCGCGCCGGTCTTGCCGAGCTCCATGCCGATGCCTTCGAGTCCCATATTCTCCGTGTTCGGGATGCGGCCGATCGCCAGCATGACCTGGTCGACGGTCAGCGTCTGGCCACTGGAGAGCAGCACGTCCAGTCTGCCCTCAGCGGTCTTGCGCACCCATTCCGAGATCGAACGGCAGAGGATCCTGATCCCCTTCTTCTCCATTGTCTCGTGCAGCGAGCGGCGAAGGTCCATATCGAAGCGCGAAAGAATTTCTTGGCCACGGTAGACCAGCGTGGTGTCGACGCCCAGTCCATGAAAGATGTTGGCGAATTCGACGGCGATATAGCCGCCGCCCTCGATCATGATCGCCTTCGGCAATTCCTTGAGATCGAAGGCTTCGTTGGAGAAGATGCAATATTCGTGGCCGGAAAGCGCCGGGTGCGGAGCCGGACGGCCGCCCGTGGCGATCAGGATCTGGTCGGCGCTGACGGTGCGGTCTTCGGCAGTGAGATAGACGGAATGCGGATCGACCAGCACGGCGCGCGAGTGGAAGGCCTCGCCGCCCGCACCTTCGACATTCCTCTTGTAGATCGCCTCCAGCCTGGCGATCTCCCTGTCCTTGTTGGCGACCAGCGTCGGCCAGTCGAAGCTTGCCTCGGGCACCATCCAGCCATAGCCGGCGGCATCGGCGAAATGTTCGGGGAATTGCGAGGCATAGACATAAAGTTTCTTCGGCACGCAGCCGCGGATGACGCAAGTACCGCCATAGCGATACTCCTCGGCAATGGCGACGCGCTTGCCGAGCGAGGCAGCCACACGGGCCGCCCTCACCCCGCCGGAGCCGCCGCCGATGACGAAGAGATCATAGTCGTAACCGGCCATCGAAAGGACTCCTGCGCAATGGAAGTGTGTCACAGGTAGGCGGACAGCAGGCAAAAGAAAAGCCCGGAAATCCGGGCTCTTCTGGTCAAGTCGGCCGTCGGCCGCTTGAAACGGATCAGTTCTGCGAATTGTCGGCAGGAGCCGAGTTGTCGGCAGGAGCCTGGTCGTCTGCAGGCGCCGAATTATCGGCAGGAGCGGAGCCGTCGGCAGGAGCGGTCGCATCCTTCGCAGGCTTGGCCGGAGCCGCGGCCTTTGCGGCGGCGGCGAGCGTTTCGCCGACCTGCTGGGCGAGGTCGCGGGCGACCCCGTTCTGCCAAATGTCGGCCGCCTTCACCAGGTCGCGCGTGACCGCCGGGCCGCTGTCGAGCAGCTTCTTGCCGGCTTCCGAGCTGTAGAAAGTGGCGATATCGTTGAGGTCCTTTTCGGAAAACACCTTGGCGTAGGCGAGCGCCGCCTCCTTCTCCAGGTCGGCGCGGCGCGCCGCCAAGCCCATGGCCTTTTCGGTGACCGTCTTGCCGATCAGTTCCTGCATGTCGGGGTTCTTCTGGATCAGCTGGTTCTCAAGCGCGGCCGCCGCCTGCGGCAGGATATTGTCGAACGGGTCGGTAGCGTGGATAGCCGCAACTGCGGCCCGTGCGGCCTTCAGATGCGATTCGCTGATATCCTGCGAAAACGCCGGCGAGGACAGCGCAAGCACCGCTGAGGCCGCCAGAATGGTCGAAAGGCGGCGAACCCGTTTATGCAACATCATGGTCGATAGAACTCCCTGGTTTTCGGGCGGCATGGACGGTTTGGATGCCGTCGCCGCCGGCGATGACGGCGGTTGACGCCAGCCCGATGAATAGACCGTGCTCGACAACGCCTGGAATGGCGAAGAGAGCATTCGAAAGCGCTCTTGTATCCGGAATGCGGCCAAAAGATGCATCGAGGATAAAGTGGCCGCCGTCTGTAACAAATGGCTGCTCCCCCGTCATCCTCAATGTCACCGGGCCGGCAAGGCCGAGGCTTGCCGCCGCCGCGCCGACCGCGATCTCGGTGGCGCGCAGGCCGAACTTGTTGACCTCGATCGGCAGCGGGAAACGGCCGAGCGTCTCGACCATCTTGGACTGGTCGGCAATCACGATCATGCGCTGCGACGCCGCCGCGACGATCTTCTCGCGCAGCAGCGCCCCGCCCCCACCCTTGATCAACGTCAGCGCGGGATCGATCTCGTCGGCGCCGTCGATGGTGAGGTCGAGCTCCGGCGTTTCCTCGAGCGTCGACAGCGGCACGCCAAGCTCGCGGCAGAGTGCCGCGGTGCGCTCGGATGTGGGCACGCCGATGACGCTGAGGCCGGTCGCGACCTTTTCGGCGAGCAGCCGGACGAACTCGTCGGCGGTCGTGCCCGTGCCGATGCCGAGCCGCATGCCGCTGCTGACATGGGCGAGCGCCGCACGCGCGGCCTCGACCTTCAACTGCCTTGCGTCCATGCCGCTCCTGTCCCCGATTTCCATGGTTTGGCGCGCCTCCTAGCATTTTTGCCTGTCCCGTCAAAGGCTCTGCCTGTGGACCGATGGAGGCGGCTTGCTTGACCACCGCCCAGCTTGTATCGGCTGCTGAACCTCAATCATTCAGGACTGGCCATGACCCGACCGATCATCGTGTTCGACCTCGACGGGACGCTCATCGACACTGCGCCGGATCTGCTCGACAGCCTCAACCACAGCCTGGCGGCCGCGGAGCTGGCCGCGGTCGACCAAGCCGGCTTCAAGCGCTACGTCGGCCATGGCGGCCGCGTGATGATCGAACGCGCGCATGCGGCGCAAAACAAGGCGCTGATGGCGGAAGAGCACGACCGGCTGCTGAAGCTTTTCCTGGACCACTACACGATCAACATTCCAGGCAAGTCCCGCCCCTATCCCGGCGTGGTCGCGGCTCTCGACCACTTCCAGGCCGCCGGTTATCTGATGGCGGTTTGCACCAACAAGTATGAAGCGAATTCGGCGACGCTGATCGGCGCGCTCGGTCTCGACAAATACTTTGCCGCGATCTGCGGCCAGGACACTTTTGCCTTCCGCAAACCCGACCCGCGCCATCTGACCGAAACCATCAAACTGGCTGGCGGCGATCCGCACAACGCCCTGATGGTCGGCGATTCGCAGACCGACATCGACACCGCGAAGGCGGCCGGTATTCCGGTGGTGGCGGTCGATTTCGGCTATACGGATCGTCATGTGCGCGAGTTCGAACCGACGCTGGTGATCTCGCATTTCGACACGCTGACGCCGGAATTGGCCCAGCGTCTGATCGCGGCGGCGCGCTGAGCGGCGGCTCAGATCGAGCCGGCAGGAACCTGAAATCGATCCGCAGGATAACGACGGCACATTGCCTTGACTTCGCGCACCCGCCTCCCTTATATCGCGGCTCGCTTCAGCCTTCGGGCAACGAGCGGGCGATTAGCTCAGCGGGAGAGCACACCCTTCACACGGGTGGGGTCGCAGGTTCAATCCCTGCATCGCCCACCATCCAACTTCCTGAAAGTTGGATGATCCGGCCGCGATGAACCTCTTCAATTTCGTGCAGCGGGACAGCTCGCGTCCGGGAGGCCGCTTAGATCAGGCCTCGGCGCACATTCAAATGCGTTACTCCCGTCACCAGAATGGCGCCGGTCATGAAGTAGAGCGTGGCTATGATGTTGCCCTGATGGAAATGCAGCCCGGCAAACAGCAGAGCCATAACCACGGCAAGAAATGCGATTACACGCGAGAAGTTATCGGGCATGGGGCAGCGAACCTATGCAAATAGGATGGATAGCCGCCCTCAATCAGCCGCGTGCTCCATAGATCGGTTTTCGATTTTCCGCAATTGCCTTTTGAAGCACTGCCGCAGTGTGGTGCCTGCTGCGGGCGGTGTCGACAGCCGGGCCGCTGCCCTTGTTGCCGACATTGCATTCGAAGGCGCTGAGTTCGATCGGGGTCGTCGGCCTGGCCCATGCAGGGCGGCGGCAAGCCGCTGCTGGACAATGGCGACGGTTCTGTGATCGCCTTCACATACGCCGCGGAGGCATCGCGCACAGATATTGCACCGGTGGTACTGGCTTCTGCTTCAATGCATGGGCTCCAACGGCCTCCGGGCCTGAAAGCTCGGCAGGGAGTTTCGATCACCTAGCCATTTTCAGATTTGCTGTTCGCGCGCGTCGGTCGCCTCCCGCCACGCGCGCGAACGGCGTTTCGTAGTTCGGTTCGCGTCCGCCAGCGCGCTCCGGTTTCCCGCTGCAAGGGACCGTTGCCGGACAATTTGATGCCGGCAGCGCACGTCTGGCGCCCGATCTACAAAGGCCGTCGTGTGTTGCCGCAATCGCACCAAAGGAGACAGGCCTTGATCGAGCATGCACTTGTCATACAATTTCCGCTCAACGAGAGGCGGAACCGCATCATGTCCACAGCCAGCGCAGACGACAGGAGCACCCTGCCGCGTCTGGCGCGGATCGATCCGCGCCAGTTCGATTTGCTGTTCGGCGGCTGCAAGGTCGAACGTTATGCCGCCGGTCAGCACCTGTTCGTCCAGGAGGACGCATCCGACCGCATCTACGGCGTGATGAGCGGCACGGTCGAGATTTCGCTCTATTCACCGGGCGGGCAGAAGCTGGTGGCCAATATCGAGCTGTCGCGCAGCCTGATCGGCGAGATCGGCGCGCTCGACGGACGCCCGCGCACGGCAACCGCCATTTGCCTCACCGCATGCGAGCTGGTTTCTCTCAGTCGCACGCAACTCTTTGATCGCATTGAAAAAAATCCACCGCTAGCGCGCGCCATGATCGAGCTGCTGTGCACGCGGCTGCGCTGGGTCAGCGGCGAGCTTGGCGACCAGGCCTTCTTCGGCATCGAGGCCCGGCTGGCGAAACGGCTGGTGTTCCTCAGCGGCGTCATGGCCGACCCCGCCGGCTGGATCCCAATTTCGCAATCGGAACTCGGCGAATTCCTCGGCGCGACGCGCGAGTCGGTCAACAAGACGCTCAACGACTGGCGCAACCGGCACATGATCGACATCAAACGCGGCGGGCTGCGCATCACAAATGCCGCCGCGCTGAACCACATCGCCGCTTCGCAGGACGACGACTGAACGATTCTGACCCGAATCAGAGCCGCGAAATCAGGTAGCGCAGCGCGGACCGGCTCGGCATGAAGAAGTAGCCGCCGCCTTTCGTGGTGACGAATTGCGGCATGTCCCTGAGCACCGTCACCTTTTCCCAGGACGGAATCGAGAATCGGCCTCCGCCGTCGCGCGCGCCGATCGTCGGATCCTTTTCGCCGACAAGGCCTTGGAACGAGCTCGACGAGACCCAGGTCTGCTGAATGAACTCGTATTGGCGTTCGATGTCGGCGTTGAGGCACATGAAGAGAAGCCCCTTCTCGACCTTCCCGCTGCAGTCCTTCTTCTCATAGGTGCGGCCGACGCGCAGGATGCGGTGGCGCTTGCCGATCCTGATCTGCGTCTCGCGATCCTCGCCAAGCGAGTCGCGCGGATTGGAACGGCGTATGTGCGAGCCGAGCGGACAGCGATGCCCCTGCGGGTCCTCGGCGCCGAGCGCGAAGTCGTTGTCGACGCCACGACCCGGGCGGCCATCGGGGTTGCGCACCAGCGAACTGCCGTCCTGCCAGCGGCCGAGCATCTTGGCCGCGACCCAGCGCGGCGTGATGGCGTTGTCGCCGGTCTCGCGCGCAGCCCGCGCGGCGGCATGCTTGCAATAGTCATCGAATAACTCGACATGCTGCTCGAACTGGCGCACGACCAGGAACGAGCCGTTGCGGCCGAAATCGCGCGGCGGCGGGGGCTGGCCGGGGATCTGCCGGTTGCGCCGCACCTGAGACAGGATGCCGGTGCGATCCTGTGCTGCCCGGACGGAGGGCGAGGCTGGATAGAACCCATGCTCGTCGCGATAGCCGAACAGGAACTCGCCCGGCGCGACCAGGTGCATCGGCGCGGCACCCTTGCTGGCGCGCGACGTACCCCTGACGATCGGCTGCGAGACGCCGTCGGCAAAGCCGAAATGCTCGTAGGCGCGGGCGCGCTCCGGCTTGCCGTCGTTGCCGGCATGTTGCGTTGTCCCACCGTCCTTCTTTGGCTCGCGGTTCACGACAAGCGGCAATTCGGCAACGATCTTCATCCCCGCGCCTGTCGTCTTTCGCTTCGCGGCCGCAACCTCCCCCTTCAGTACCGCCGGCTCCGCGGCGTAGCAGATGACGACTGCGTCGACCGGCGCCGTGGCCGAACCCCACTGCCATTTCTCAGGCGCATCGGGGCCGGTGTCGTCGAGGATGCGGCTGCGCTCTGGATTGCCCATGCCGTGGCGAAAGGCAGCTGGGAATGTGTCCAGCGGATCGTCGTCGACGCCGCCCTTCAGCCCAAGACGGCGCAAACCGTCGGGACCGAAGGCCACCGTCATGGCGCGTCCGGCCGGCACGCCGTCGCCGAAACTGGTCTTGTCGATGACGAAGTCCAGCCACGCTCTGCGTTGCATGGCCGGCAGTTCTTCCGGCACCCGGATCGCCAGCATATGCGCGTGGCCAAGCGCGCCGAACGGGCCGAAGAAAATGGATTGGATCTCGCCGGCTTCCAGTTCTTCCACGGGCGAAGGCGCCGGTTCACGGCCGACGGTTGCAGCCGGCCTTGCCTGCGGCCGCTGCAGCGAGCCGAACAGGCTCACCCAGTTGCGGGCCTCGCTGCCGGTGGCGGAAGCAATGCCGCGCCGGATCTTCGAGTTGATACGGATGCGCGCGGTGTTGAGATGCGGATAGGCAGAGTACCAGAACAGCGTCGACACCTGCTGACGCCGCGCCCAGCGCTTGAAGCGGTCCCCGTCGCGCGCGCCGTCGAGGAAGAGCCAACGCGTGCGCGGGTAGCCTTCCGTGTTGCTCCATACGCCGGTCAGGCCCTCTGAGGCCTTGGCGATGAAGTCCTCGAGATAGCTTTCCCAGCTGCCGCCATAGTTGGAGAAGAACATCAGCTTGTCGGTGCCCGGCAGCAGCACCCAGCGGGCGAAGTGAATGGTGTTTATGGTGGCGAGGAACCCCGGCTTGAACACCTTCTGCGCCGATATCGAGATCAGGTAGAAGGAAAGCCTTAGCGCCAGCCGCCGCAAGGTGCCGGCCTTCATCGTCGATATCGCGGTGAGATGGTTTTGCGCGCAGTGGTCCTCATTGGCGAGGATCCTGTCCAGCGCGCCGAGATCGATCGGCGTGCTCTGCGTCCGGTCCTTGTCCTCAAGGCGCCGCAGGCTGAGGAAGCACAAGCCGATGAACAGCAGGGCTATCGCGAGCAGCCCCAGCACCGCCAGCAGAAGCGCGGTGCCGGCAATTGCGACGTTGGTGAAGGTGACACCGTGCGGATTGCCGAACACGAGCACATAGGTCATGCGCCAGCAGGCAAGTATGACGATCGCGACGGTGGCGAGCACAGCCGGCGCAAGCAGCGTCGTCGTCAAGGCTCGCCACCAGCGGCCCGGAGGCCGCTCCAGCAGGCTCTCAGCCGGCTCGAAGGCCCAGCCGAACTTTCCTAGCGACTGGGCATGCCGGCGCGCCTCGGTGAGCACAGCAAGGGCGTTGCCAATACCCGCTCGCGGCTTTTCGACGATCTCGCGCACGCTGTCGGCGAGCTCTGCCTCGGCCAGGATGCGGCGCACCGAATGGCCAGGCGTTCCGGAAAAAACCAGCCCTGCCGTGCTGCCGAAGGACGGCGAGATCTCGATGTGATGCTTCTTCAGGAAGTCCTGCAGCGAAGAGTCGTCGGGCAGACCGCACACGGCCCTTAAGATCGGCCGCAGGCGGTGGCCTATGGCCTGCGTGATGGCACCGATGACATCGTCGGTGCTGCCGTCGCCGGAGATTTCGAGTACGAGCGCGCCCGTCTCGAGGTCCGATTTCTCGTCCCTGCCGGTGGCGGCGACAGCCAGGCTGGCGAAGTGGACCGTGCCGACATTGTCGAGCGCATTGCCCACCTCGTCGATCGCCGGGTTGCCAAGTGCGCCGACCTTGTCGCGCACGGCATCCAGCGGCACCGCACGCCTGATCGGGCAAACCACGGTGACCATCGACTGGTCGACCGTGCGGCAAAGCGGCGAGCGCTCGAAATCGACCTTGAGGCTGGCCGGATAGGCGCCGACATTGACCATCTTGCCGGCTCTGCCGCGCGCGCGGCGGAGCTTGGGCTTGCTGAACAGGGCGCGAATGCATTCGCCGATCTGAATGCGAGCGATCTCGGCCCCGATGCACAGATGAATGCCGTGGCCGAACACCATGTAATCGCGATAAGGCCGCGAGGTGTCGAATTGGTTTGGCCTTTGCACGATTTCCGGATCGAACATGGCGGAAAGCGTCGCCGGCATGACGACCGTTCCGGCCTTCACAAGGCGCTCTCGCCGCGTGCCTTGGCCGATGACCGCGTTACGGGCGGTGTAGCGCCACGGACCAACCCAGATCGGCTTGAAGCGCATGGCTTCCAGGATCGCCCGATCGAGTTTGCCGGTACCGCCCGCTGCAATGGCTGCGTCGACAGCCTGCCTTGCATCTGACCGCGACAGGATGACGTCCAGGCAATTGCCGCCGGCAAGCACATTGGTCGGAACGAAGCCGGCAATCATGCCGAGCATGATCGAATGGATGTCCGGCTGCGATAGGCGCCCTTGATCCATGAGCGCGACGAGGCGCGCCAGCGGCCGTTCGTCCTTCCCTCCCCTGTCCCTGATCGCGGCAATCGAGCGGTCGATGACCTTGATCAGACGATCGCCGCCGACGATCGCGAGCTGACGTGTCGTTGGGCTCGCTGTCGGATCGGAAAAGAACAGCGCGCTGAGCGCGATCGACCAGTCGGCGAATTCGGTTTCATCGTCGATCTCGAGGCCGAAATAGTCGCGACAGATGCGTACCGGAACGATCTTCATCAGCCCGCCGATGGCGTCGAAGCCGGGGCTGGCCCGGGTCATGATGTCGCGCGAATGACGCTCGGCGATCGGCCTGACGGCGGCTTCGACTTCCGCCGGCGGAAAGGCGCTCAGCACGGCCGATTTCATTTGCCGGTAGGCGGCCCCGTCC
>NZ_RZSN01000129.1:0-17573 GCF_003997315.1 Mesorhizobium sp. M1A.F.Ca.IN.020.04.1.1 | reverse complement strand
GCGTTCGACCGCGTCATCGGCATACGCGACATTCTGAGCTGGGACCCTGATCCCGCCCGCCGCTTCGCCGCTCGCGACGGCATAATGGACGATCCCGCCTGGCGCGCCGGCCTTGGCTCGCTCGCCCGGTACGGGCTCTCCTTCGACCTGATGGTGTTTCCACGCCAACTGGCCGAGGCAGCGCACCTCGCCGCGGCCTTTCCCGACCAGCAATTCGTCCTCAACCATTGCGGCAGCCCGATCGACCGTGATCCCGAAGGCTTGCAGAGATGGCGAGACGGGCTGCGGCGGCTGGCCGAGCGCGACAACGTCGCCATCAAGATCTCCGACCTGGTCGCTTACGATCATGACTGGACGCTCGAAAGTCTGCGGCCGATCGTTCTGCATTGCATCGACTGCTTCGGCATGAAGCGCGCCATGTTCGGCTCCGACTTCCCGGTCGCCGGCCTGCACGCCTCGTTCGATGAGGTATATGACAGCTTCAAGGTCATCACCGCCGATCTTTCCCGGGATGAGCAGGCGGCGCTGTTCTTTGGCAACGCCGCTCGCATCTATCGCCTGGACGCCGGGTCATCGCCGGGCTTGCTCCCTGCCTGAGAGCAGCAGCAGCCCGAGGATGAGCGAACCGAACAGGATGCTGCGCCAGCCGGGCGATGCATTGACCACGGTGATCAGCGCAGTGATCGTCACCAGCAGGATGGCTCCCGGGATGGTGCCGGCATAGGTGCCGAGCCCGCCGAGGATCGAGGTGCCGCCAAGCACCACTGCGGCGATCGAGGCGAGCAGATAAGGATCGCCGATCCCGACATAGCCCTGCCCGTTCATGCCGAGCACCAGCACGCCCGCGAGCCCCGCCGTGAATCCGCTGATGCCATAGACAGCCAATGTCGTGGAAATGATCGGCACGCCCGACAGCGACGCCGCAAGCGGATTGGCGCCCATGGCGAAGATGCGGGCGCCGAAAGGCGTTGCATGCATCAGCGTCAGCACGAGCACGGAAACCGCGATCCACAGCAGGATGCCAGCCGGGATGCCGGCCGGCCGCGCATTGCCAAGCCAATGAACCAGCGGGTTCTCGGCGGTGACGGCACTGCCGCCGGCAATGATGATCAGCAGACCCTGCAGGAATGTCGCCATGGCCAGCGTCATGATCATCGGATGGACGCGCAGCAGCGCCACCCCTAACCCGTTGACCACGCCGATAGCTGTGGTCAGCGCAAGCACCGCGAGCACGGAGGCAAGGCCGGTCGGATCGGCCTGCCATGACAGCAGCGGCAGGCTGATGGCGCTGACGGTGACGATCGCTGCCACCGAGAGATCGATCCCGCCGGCGATCACCACGAAGGTCTGCCCGGCCGCCACGAGGCCGATCACCGCGCCAAGTTCTACCAGGTAGCGCAGATGTCCGTAGGCGCCGAAGCCGGGCGATGCGATGCTCGCCGCAATCCAGACTGCGACGACGATGGCAAGGGTGAGGAACGGTCGGCTGGTGAGGATCGCCCTGGCGCGTCTGCCGCCGGGGCTGTCGGTCCACGCTGTCATTGCTGCACCTTGCGGAATTGCGGGATGGCGACCGCGCCGATGATGATCAGCCCTTGCGCGACATACTGCGCTACCGGGGTGAAGCCGAGGAAGAACATCACGCTAATCATCAGGCTGAGCAGCAGGCTGCCGGCGAGCGCGCCTCGCATGGTGCCCTGCCCGCCGAGAAAGCCAATGCCGCCAAGCACGGCAGCGGCAATGGAATTGAGCGTGAAGGCGGAGCCGATGACCGGATCGCCAGAGCCCGTTTGCGCGGCGACGAACAGCCCGGCGCCGGTCGACAAGAGGCCGCTGATCGCATAGGCGGCCACACGCGCCGCGTCGACCGGCACACCGGAACGGTAAGCCCCGACCGGATTCTCGCCGGCGGCATAGAGGCTCAATCCAAGCGGCGTGGCGAGATAGAGCTTCCATAGCAGGACGATCACCACCAGCAGCACGAACGCCGCTGGCGTGTCGCCGGCAAGCAGGTCGGACAGCCAAGCCGGGATGGAGCCGCCAGGTCTCGGCAGGATCAGCAGTGCGGCGCCGCCGATGATGAACGAGCCGGCGAGCGTCACCACGATCGCCGGCAGGCGCAGCCTGACCACGATGAAGCCGGTCGCGGCGCCAATGCCGAGCCCGGCAAGCGCCACGGCGGCCGCGCCGCCGGCGACGCCCAGCTGTCCGCCCATGGTGGTCGCGGCAATGACCGCGCCGAGGCTGACGGTCGCGCCGATCGCAAGGCTGATGCCGCCGGTGAGCATGAGGATCGCCTGCGCCATCGCCACCAGCGCTAGCGGGAACCAGCTCTGGGTGAACTTGGCAAAGCCGGAGACCGTGAACAGGCCCGGAAAAAGCACGGCATAGGCGATGAGAAACGCCAGCACCACCAGGAAGAGGCTGCGAACGCCGATGTTGCGGCGCGCCTGCACCTGCCAGTAGAGCGCGCCGTCGGCTCTCGCGGATGGAATGATGCTCATGCCGCCACCTTCCGCCTCTCTGCACCCATCGCCGCCGACACGATGGCTTCCTCGCTCAGCGCGGCACGCTCGAGCATCCTGGCGACCCGGCCCTCACGAACCACCGCGACGCGGTCGCATAGATGCACCAGTTCCGGCGTATCGGAACTGAGCAGCACGACCGCCTTGCCAGCGGCGGCGAAGGCGCGAAGCATCAGATAGATTTCGCGCTTGGTCTCGACGTCGACGCCACGCGTCGGATCGTTGAGCAGCAGCACCAGCGGATCGTGCGGCATCCACTTCGCCAGCGCGACCTTCTGCTGATTGCCGCCCGACAAGGCCTGCGCCGGACGCTGTAGGTCGCCCTTGATGGAAAGCTGGGCGGCGAGATCCCTTCCCTTCTGGCGTTCAGCCTTGCGGCTGCGCAGCTTCAACGACGGAAGTCTTGCGAGGGAAGGCAACATCATGTTGGTGATGATCGGATGAATAAGGTGGAGGCCCTCGCGCTTACGGTCGGCTGGCACATAGGCGAGCCCCAGCGCGTTGGCTTTCGGCACATTACCCGGCAGGCCCGACACGCCGTTTACCGTCGCCGAAACCGTCCTCGCCGGGATGGCCCCATAAAGACCGAGCAGCAGATCCTCCTGCCCCTGACCGACCAGGCCGCCTATGCCCAGCACCTCGCCGGTCCCGATGTCGAGGTCGACGTCTTGCATCAGGCCGGCCGAGAAGCCGCGGATCGAGACGGCGGCGCCGGGCGATACCGACGGCTGCCATTTCGGAAAGAGATCGCCGGGGTCGCGACCGACCATCAGGCGCACCAATCCAGTCGCATCGGTTCCCTCCAGCGGCCGGTCGGCCGTGCAGGTGCCGTCCTTCAGCACCGTCACATGCTGGCAGAGCGCCATCACCTCGTTGAGCCGGTGCGAGATGTAGAGAATGGCGACGCCTTCTCCACGCAGCCGTCCCAACAGGTCGGTCAGGATTTTTGTTTCCGTCGCCGAGAGCGACGAGGTCGGCTCGTCGAGGATGAGCACGCGCGGCCGGCGATAGAGAGCCTTGGCGATCTCCACCATCTGCCGTCGCCCGAGGGATAGATTCCCAACTGGTGTCGACAGCGGCTCGTCGAGGCCGACAAGTTTGCATGCCGCCTTCGCCCGCGCGGCAAGCTCCTTGTAATCGACTAGCCCGAAGCGCTTGGGATAGGCGCCGATGCCGATGTTCTCGGCTATCGAAAGGCTGGCCGTCAGGCTGAGCTCTTGCTGCACGACGGCGATGCCGGCCTGTCGCGCGAGCGCTGGCGTCATGCGTGCCACGGCACGCCCATCGACCTCAATGGTCCCGCTGTCCGGGCGCAAGGCGCCCGACAGGAGGTTGATCAAGGTCGACTTTCCGGCGCCGTTCTCGCCGAGCAGCGCATGCACGCGGCCCGGCTGGAGAGCGATGGAAACGTCGCGCAGGACGGGGTTGCCGAAGAACGCCTTCGACACCCCCCGCGCGGCAAGGAGCGGAGCCATGGTCAATGCTGCGACCCTTCGCCTACTTCTGCGCCAGCAGCTTCTTGAACAGCTCCTCATCGTAGGGCGAATAGATGTAACCGTCAGCCGGGAAATCTTTCGCCCGGGCGAGGTATTGATCGATGTTGGAATTGTCGATGACCGGCAGCGGAATCTTGACGAAGGCCGGCACGTCCTTGCCCTCCAGCGCCTGGACCGCGGTGTAGGTGGCAAAGGCGCCGAGCCAGTTCGGCTGCATGGTCGCCCAGCTCTTCAGGCCCTTTTCCTTCCACAGCTCGAGGAACTGGCGCGCATTCTCGCCGGTGATCGGCACCTGGTCGCGGCCCTGCTTGTCGAGCGCGAGCACCGCACCGGCCGAGAGCGCGCCGCCGAGCGACAGGATGCCGTCGATCTCGGGATTGGCGAACAGCAGACTGGTGACGGCTTCCTGGGCCGGCGCGACATTGTACGGCGTGTTGGTCTCGGCGAGGATTTTCACGTCGGGGTGGGCCTTGAGCTCGGCATCGGCGCCCTTGCGGCGGTCGTCGCTGACCGAAACGCCGGCCGGGCCGTTGAGGATGAGGATCTTGCCCTTGCCGCCGATGGCGTCGATCAGGAACTTCGCAGCCTGGTCGCCCCACTGCGAGGAATCCGTGTTGACCTTGGCCGTCACCTGGTCGGTATCGACCAGGCTGTCGAAGTTGATGATCGCAATGCCCTTGGCGCAGGCATCCGCGATCACACGCGCCGGCGCGGTCGAGGAACCGGCGATCAGAATGATGGCGTCGACATTGGAATCGATCATCGACTGGATCTGCTGGATCTGCACATTGGCGTCGCCCTGGGCGTCGGTCACGACCAGCTTGTCGACCAGCCCCTGCTTCTTGAGCGCCTCGACCTCGGCTTCGATCGTGCCCTGGGTCTGCTTCATCCAGGTGGGCACGGAATAGATGTTGGCCCAGCCGATCGTATACGGCGCCTTGCGGTCGCCCTTGATGCACTTCGCGGCCGCATCGGCCTGCGAGCCGACACCGACGGCCAGGACGAGACCGAGGCAAAAGGCGCTGGCGGATGCGAAAAACGATGACTTCTTCATGACGGTTCCCCTTCTGTAGCTCTTGTCCGGACGCGCGGAGTCGGGACGGCGAAACACCGCGGTCACCGCGTCGCGGAAACCGCTTGTTCGTCGTCTGGACTTCTTCTGCCCGGCTCGTTAGTTTGTCCGATATTCCAGACAACATGTCTGTATATCGGACAAACGGGATGCTAGACTGAGCCTTGACATCTTTCAAGCGTCTTGAGACGAGAGCCGAAAATGATTTTTGGGCGGCTGGCATGAGCGAAGGCGCAACTGGTTTGATCGAGGCAGGCGCCGGGGCACAACCGCAGGCCGGCGAGCGCCGCCGCGGCATCGACCGCGTCATCATGCTGCTCGAGGCCCTGCTGAAGCATCGCGCGCCGATGCGCATCGGCGACATCGCAAAGATGATCAACGCACCCCGTTCGACGACCTATGAGATCGTCAACAGCCTGCTCGAAGCCGAGATGCTCGAAAATGTCGGGTCCGAGGGCTACGTCTATTTCGGGCGGGCGATGCACTTGTTCGGATGGGCGTACTCGCATCACAACGCACACTATCGCCGCATCCTTGAAACGCTGGACAGGATGGCGGCCGAGACCGGCGAGACCGTTCAGCTCTGTGGCCTGCGCGGCAACAAATATGTCGTTCTCGATTGTCGGGATTCTCCTGGCCCTTTCCGCATCTCGAGCGATGTCGGCATCGAGGTGCCGATCCCCTGGACGGCGTCGGGGCGGCTGCTGGTCGGCCATATGCAGGAGAGGGAACTCAAGGATTTCATTCCTGCCGCCGACTACGAACTCCCCGACGGTCGGGTCATTGCTCCCGACGAATTCTTCGCCGACGTCGACCTGGCTCGCCGGCAGGGCTTCAGCGAGACCTCGGCGCTCGCCGACCGTTTCACCTGGTGCATGGCGGCTCCCATCCGCGACAGCCACGGCGCCATCAACACGACGCTTTGCTTTGTGCTGCCGGTCGATACGCCGGAGCCGCGTCGCAACCAGTTGCTTGAGCTGCTGCGCGAGCGCGCCCGCGCACTGTCGCTCGCCGGAAGCTGAGCCGGAATGCGGCCGTCTGGCCCAGTCGAATGCCGCGACTACCGGTTGCGGCACAACGACGGTCTTGCGACATAGCGCCAATGGCACCCGCTCCCTCGATCACCAAGGCCGCGCTCTGGATGGCGCTGTCGATCGCCTCGTTCCTGGCGATGTCGGTCGCTGGCCGTACCGCGACGGCCGCGCTCAATGTCTTCCAGGTGCTGGAGCTGCGCTCGGTGATCGGCTTCTTCATCCTGCTGCCGCTGGTGCTGATGGGGGGCGGCTTTAGGGCGATGCGCACCCAGCGCCCGCTCGCCCACATTGCCCGCAACGTGGTCCATTATGCCGGCCAGGCCGCCTGGCTCTATGCGCTGACCTTGATTCCGCTGGCCGTGCTGATCTCGATCGAGTTCACGACCCCGATCTGGACGGCGATCCTGGCGGTGAGCTTTCTCGGCGAAAGGCTGTCGCGGGCCAGGCTGACGGCAATCGTGCTGGGGCTGATCGGCGTGGTGATAATCGTGCGTCCCGGCGTCGGCTCGGTCGATCCCGGGCATCTCGTCGTGCTGGGAGCCGCAATGTGCTTCGGCGTCTCGGTGGTCATGGTCAAGTCGCTGACGCGAACCGACAGCGTCGTACGCATCATCTTCTGGATGCTGATCATTCAGTCCGTGGTCGGCCTCGTCCCGGCGCTCTATGTCTGGCGCAACCCGGCAGTCGAACTGTGGCCGTCGATATTGGTGGTCGCCTTCACCGGCATGTCCTCCCATTTCTGCATGGCCCGCGCGCTCAGCCACGCCGATGCGACCGTCATTTCGCCGATGGACTTCCTGCGCGTGCCGCTGTCTGCGCTGATCGGATGGCTGCTTTACAACGAGCAGATCGATGTCTTCACCGCCGGGGGCGCCTTGCTGATCCTGACCGGCAATCTGCTCAACCTGCAGCGCAAGGCGCCTCAGCCTGCCGAAGTCGCGACCTCCTAGCTGCCAGGTCAGACGCCCGGTTGGGTTGCCTGCGAACTGGCGTCGGCGGGACCGTCATCACTCGCCTCATCGCTCAATCGTAGACGCCATCAAATAGAAGATCATTGTCGCCGCCGGCCTTGAAATGTCCGGCGTAAGAGCCCGCTGGCAGCAGCAGGGCTTCGCCCGCACCGTTGCGTAATGTTACGGTCTTTGGCCCGATCGCAAGGTGAAATGGCGGATCAAGCACGGTGCCGTCGATTTCGACCCGGCCCCGCAAAGGCGTTCCATCGGCGCTGTAGAGCGCATAAGTTCCAGCAATAGGAACATCAAAGATCTTCCGCTCACCGGGTTGCAGGCGGAAACCAGCGATCCTGAGGTTTGGCGCCACACGGACATAGCTGTTCAAAATCAGGGGCGCGACTACCGGATAGATATAGTCCATCCGGTAGGACCACAGGATCAGCTTCGGGCGAGACTTGCTAAGCACATTGTAAGCCTCGGAACGCCCGCTTTCCCGCAAGGTCGCGAGCACGTAGTGTTTGTCGAGCCACAAAGTTGTTGGCTCCATTCGATTGGGCAACATTCCTATGCCGTCGAAGTACCGCTCGTCGGGTGCAAGCAATGACTCCGCACGCGCCACCAGCTCAAGTTGGGCCGTATTGTCGAAGCGAAAGTAAAGTATATTGGCAACGAAGCTTATGGCCATCGCCGTGACCAAGGCTATCCACGCCAGGCGCAGATAACGCGCGCGGGCTGCGAGGCCGTCGAGCATCGTCAACGACCATAGCGACATGAACGGCAACGCCATGATGAACACGTAGGGCCACGGCTGGTCGTGCGCGAAGACCAGCACCGTGATGACGACAGAGAAGATCAGCGCAATTCGCCTCCGCTCGTCGAGCTTCATGATCTGTATCAGAGACAGAGCCATGCCGGCGAAACAGAAGACGTAAAGAACATAATTGCGCGCGAGCGTCTGAACCACGAAGCGCCTCAGCCCCCCGTAGTCACCGCCGCCGCGCGTTGCGACCTCAAGAGGGCCGAACACCAAGCTCTTGGCGATGGGAACAGGGTCGGCGCCGCCGAAGATGAAGCAATATGCGATTATAGGCAGAGTCCATCCCAGCACGAGCCATGCCCCGCGGACCATGCCTGCCAGGTAGCGTCTCATCAAAGCCGCGTCGGCGACCAGGCCAAGGCCGAGCGCAAGGTTGAAGTAGATTGATTTCTGCGTTGCGAGAAACGACAGGCCGCTCAAGGCGCCGGCAGCGACAAGCTGCCATCCCCTCAATTCACGGGCCCGTAGCACGACCAGCAGCGCCCCTACGGCGAAGAACACCGCCAGCGGTTCGGCGATAGTGCGAAAGATGCGCTCCATGAAATTCGAGAAGCACAAGAGGACGAGGACAATGGCCAAGGCACGAACCCGATCCTCCCCAAGCGCGCGAGCGCAGGCGTAGACCAAAGCAATGGTCGCGCATGCCAGCAACGCGGTCTGCATACGACCGACAAGCAGAATGGACGTGGCATCCCAACCGATCAGGTGAGCCAGCTTGTAAAAGGCGGCGGAACCGACCGCCTTGCTTGGCTGCACGGTGGCGAACAGCCCATTAAACAAATGCTTCGCGTATCCAAGCTGACCAAATTCGTCCATGACGAATCGGCAATTCCAAGCCAAGGCGAACAACAACGCGATCTTCAGTACGATCAAAGCGCGTAGAAAGATCGTTAAGCGGCGCGATCCTGCACCGAATAAATCAGTCAGACCTGCTTCTGATCGCATTCAATCCCGCCCTGGAATGAACCTCAGATTTAAGCGACGTTAATTAAGAAAATTGGCTAGGCCACACGGCCCAGACGTTTGGAACCCTGTTCGGTGTTCGTTGCTGGAAGGCCTCAAGCACAGGCCAGGGCCGAAAGCGCCTGAACTTCGGCCAGATGCGGACGCGAAACCGCATCGACCATGGCGAAGTAGGTCAAGGTTTGGCCACTCCTCCGCCTGCCAAGGTCAGCACGCCGAGCGCCGTTGCGCGCCAGTCGTACTGCGCCAACGCGTAACGAGCCATGGCGGCTCGCTCCTCGGAGGTGAGGGCAAGGCTGTCGATGGCATCGGCGCAACGCCTGGCCGACCCGTCGGGATCGGTGAGGTCGATGGCAACGCCACGCAGCCATTTGGCCGCGCCTGGGTCGGCACGGTTGCTCGGTTCGCCGCAGACGACAGGCAGCCCGCAGGCCATTGCCTCTTGAATAACGAGCGGAAAGCCCTCTCCGACGCTCGGCAACAGCAGGAAGTCAGCCCCCCGATAAAGGTCCGCCAGGGCCTGAGGGCTCTGGACACCAAGGTCGTGAACATTGGCAAGTCCCCATTTGCCGGGGTGGATCGGGCCGCTGCCGACCATCAAAAATGCGAGATCCTGGCGGAACGCAGCCAAGGCCCGCAGCACCGACAGTCCTTTCTTCTCGACGTAGCGACCAACGAAAAGAATGCGACGCGTACCCAGGAGGATCGAGATCGCCGCAGGGGCCTCCGGCACAGGCAGCGGGCCTGAAGCGGGATGAAAAATCGCACCGTCAACACCGTTGAACAGCAGTTGGAAGGGAATGCGCGCTGGCGTGCCCACAAGATCATGGCGCACGGTGTCGCTGATGAACACAACTGCGTCAGCGGCTCGGAGCATCGGGCGCGTGATGACGATGTTGGCTAGTGCCATCACGGAGCGGAGAATGCGCGAAGAAAAGGGGATCCCGGCGATATGCTGGATCAGCACCACGCGCTTGCGGAAAGCCTTCGACATCAGCAATGCCAGGATCGATGTCATGTACAGCGCATCGTGCACTACGACCGCATTGCTACGGTGCATTTCGCGGGCCAGCGCGCGAATCGCACGGACGCGCGCCAGCGGCATTGGCAGCCCAATGACCTTCTCGATTGGGTCGACGCAGGCAAGAGGGACCGCTTCAACGTCGCTTTCCGGCGGCTGATCGGCATCGCTGGCGGCCCAAACAGCCTGAACGCCCAGTTGCGTGAATTGTCGGCACAAATGCCCGGCCACACGCTCTATGCCGCCGCCGTGACCTTCATAGAAATGGCTGACGGTCAAAATGCGCATCGGACCGACCCATCAAGCGGGCTCGAAGCGCATTGTCACTTCGAGACGATTGGGAAACAGCAGTTCATGGATGCTTTTTCGATATTGCTTCGGCGCAGCGCGACGAGCAATGCGGTAGCCACTTTCGGTTGCTAACTTCCCCCATTCTGCCCGCTTCAAGTAGCGCGCCCAGATCATTCCGCCAAATGGGATATTGCCTATCGCATCCATTGCGGTGAGGCGCAGGTCGTCCAGCCTTCCGCAGCTTTCGTGATCCTTTATGTAAAGCGGACCATCAACCACGCGCCGAATTTCACGCAGCAAGTCCGTACGTGCTGTGACTGGAACGTGATGTACTACATTGTTGAGTGTCGCCGCATCAAAACTACGGTCCGCGAAAGGCAGGGTTTTGCCGTCATACTGCTTGGTCAGCACGCTCAGCGAAGGGCAGAAACGGTCAACCATGTCCACTGTCTGCACCTCATCCACCGGAAAGAGTTCGGCTATGGCTTGAGCGATCACCCCAGTGCCACCACCGACGTCGAGCAATTTGCAATGCTGCTTGTCCCACAGCTCGCGTAGACTATCGAGCATAACCGCCTGATAAGTCGGCGCCTTGTTTCGATAAAAGGCGAGGTGACGCGACAGGATGTCCTGCAGAAGCTTCGGATCGATCGGGCCCATTGCCGTGGCCAAGGTCATGGTCCCCCCGTCATCCAGCGGTTTGGCGCGGCGATAGCCCATCGACCAAGCAGGAAGTTCAGCGCCAGCATGCAGACCGAGGCAAGTGGCGAGGCGAACACCATCGGCAGGCCGGCCTGCTGATGCCAAAACCATATGGTGACAAATGCCAATGGTATGTTGGCGATCATTGCAATGACGTACCGTGCGAAGGTTATGGGAGCCAATGGTCGCCGAAAGGTGAATACGCTATGAAGCACATAGCCAGTGCCCGCCACGACGCAGAAGGACAACAGGACGGCCAGCCACAAACGTATCCCGACCCTGTCAGACAAGATGATGACCACGTTGTGCAGCGCGATGCAGATGCCGGCGATCACCATATAGGCGAAGGGCGTGCGCACGCTCATATCGCTGCCTTCCGAGCGCGGACCAAGAAAACGCAGGCATTGTCGTCGCGTATCTGGGCGGGCGTTAGACGATCTTCCAATTGAGCGCGCAGGTTCATCAACAGGGCAAGGAGCGACGCCAAAATTGCGCCTATGATCGGTAGGCGGCGAAGGAAGAAAGCAAAGCCCGTAAGGCGGATTAGCGTCGTGGTTGCCAAGGGCCCGGCAATCGCATGCACCTCTTCGACTTCGAGGCCGCGATCGGCAAGATCTACGACAAGTCCGGTGCGTGTCCAACGACGATGGTCCTCAGGGTGAGGGTGGTAGAGCCAGCTGCCGTGAGTAGACAACAACAGCACACCGTCATCGCGCAGCAATCTCCGAATCTCGGCGCAGTACGAGTCAAGGTCGCGCACGTGCTCCAGGACCTGTACTGAAAGCACTGCTCCAGCGATGCCATCTGCTAGTGGCACGCGGCCCTGCTCGTCAATTTTCAGGAAGCTGCCCTCGCCGATATCCGCGCCGCGATAGTCGATCTTCATTTCGAACATCATGTCAGCATAGGGCATGTCACCACAGCCGAGATCGACCATTAGTGTGCCCGGCCTAACATGCGCCCTCGCCTCTTTTCGCAACAGCCGAGCTAGCCCGCGCAAGACCAGCCAGTCCGTATCCCAAATCCGCGGAACCGCCCTGCTTCCCCTCATCCCACCAGCTTTCAATGCACCACCGACCTGCTGGCGCCGACTCTATCTTTTTTCCGTCGCGCTAGGCGCTCGATGTCGAAGCGCTCAGAACGCACGCCTATCGTCCAGATTATCAAGCAGCAACTTGAGAACGAAGCCGGACAGCACCATGGACATCCCGGCCACGCAGGCGGTGGTGATCACGAAGGTCAGGTGCACCGATTGCTCCATCGGGCCGCCTATGAAGATCCAATGCAGTGCCAGCAATACGTCCGCGACAAAGCCCGCCACCGCGAGCATGCCGCCGGAAAAGACCAGCCATTCCAGCGGGCGGCCGCGCATCAGCCAAGGCACGACCCGGCCGCCGTGGCCCGGGTGATAGATAGCGATCGCCACCTTGGCCAGCATACCGAAAAGGATGGCCGAAAGGCCAATCAGCGTCGCCATCGCGGAGAGCGCGACGAAGTGAATTCCGAAATACCACCCTCCGATCCGGACAGGTCCCGCCGCGAGGACCGCAAGACCAGCAATACCGGACACCAGCAAGGTCGCTCCCGGTATGAGATACATGGTGTTGGGTGCATGGGCCACGATCAGCCGCAGATGTCGCCAACCGTCGCGGAACGAACGCAGGTGAGGTGGGCGGCCGCGCTTGTCCGGATAGAGCTTGATTGGCACCTCGCGGATCACCAGGCCCGCGCGATGCGCGTTGATGACCATCTCCGAGGCGAATTCCATGCCAGGCGAGCGCGCGCCCATTTGGCGAAACGCATCGCGGGTGAATCCTCGCATGCCGCAATGAAAATCGTGTATCGGAGAATGATGAAGCCAGCGGGCAATTGTTGAAAGCGCAGGATTGCCAAGATACCGATGCAGAGGGGGCATGGCGCCGGGCTCGATACCGCCGGCGAAGCGATCGCCCATCACCAGTTCGGCACCACCCTCCAGCGCGTCGATGAAGTCGCCTAGGCTGCTCCAGTCGTAGGAATCGTCCGCATCCGCCATGACGAGGTACTTGCCTCGTGCAGCTTCAGCCGCCGCGCTGATCGCCGCGCCGTATCCCTTGACCCGCTGGTGCACGACACGCGCGCCGAGGGACTCGGCAATCTCCACCGACCGATCGGTCGACCCATTGTCCCCGACGACGACCTCGCCCTTAATGCCCCGCTTCGAAAAAACGTCAAGCGCCTTGCGAATGCAGATGCCGAGCGTGCGCTCTTCGTTCAGGCAAGGGATAATGGCCGACACGAGAGGGGCCCCTGCGTCATCGGCGTGCTGCCCATCGAGATCAGTTGCGACGATCGCGAGATTCGACTTGTCGACCATCGTGCCCGCTCCTGCCCAATCGTCAGCCTTGCTTACAGCTTGGGCCCCAACATTTCCGCAGCCCAGTTGCAAGATTAGCAAGAACAAGTTAGGCAAAGATATACAGAACCATACGTCGTTGAGCGAATGACGTGGTTTGGCCAGTACGGGTGATCGTGGCGGGGCTTGAACTGGTGGCCACGCCTCGCGCCAAAGCATTCAAGGAAAGCGCTAGCCGGTTTGTGTTCGGAGTTGCGCGAAAACAAGTCGTTGGAACGCTTACACCAGTTCCACTTCGACGACACCCGGCACCGCGCGCATGGCCGACGCGACCTGCGGCGAGATACGATAGCGGTTGGGCAGTTCGATCTCCACCTCGCCCTGGCCGGCTTCCTTGATCAGCACGAAGCTCACCTGCCCCTCGCCCTTCACGGCAAGCTGGTTGGCAAGGATGTTGATCGGTTGAGCATCGCGCACGAAGATGCGCAGCGCCTTTTGGATGCGGCTTGCTTCGTCCTCCAGCGACTGCACCGTCTGGATGCGCAGATTGATCCCCTCCGGCCGGTCTTCGGCCGAGACGGTGATCACCACCGAACGGCCAGGCTCCAGCATGTCGCGATACTGCGCCAGGCCTTCGGAGAACAGCACCGCCTCGTACTGGCCGGTGGTGTCGGAAAACTGCACGACGCCCATCTTGTTGCCGGTGCGGGTCTTGCGCTCCTGCTTCGTGGTGACGGTGCCGGCGAGCCGGCCGGCCGCGGCGCCGCGTTTGACCGCAGCGGAGAATTCCGCCCAGTTCTGCACCCGCATCTTCTGCAGCGCGGCCTTGTATTCGTCGAGCGGATGCGCCGAGAGACAGAAGCCGACCACCTGGAACTCGCGGTGCAGCCGGTCGGCGGCAAGCCATGGCTCGGCCGCCGGCAGGTTGAGCGCCTGCGATTGCGCGCCGAGCGAGGCGCCGAAAATATCCGTCTGGCCCGAGATGGCATTCTGCTGCGCCAGCGACGCGAGCCCCATCATCCGCTCCACGCCGGCCATCATCACGGCGCGGTCATGCCCGAAGCAGTCCAGGGCCCCCGCCATGATCAGGCTTTCGAAGACGCGCTTGCCGACGATCTTCGGATCCACGCGCTCGCAGAAGTCGGCTAGGCTCTTGAACGGCCTCTCACCGCGCTTCTCGACGATGTGCTCGACCGCGGCGTCGCCGACGCCTTTGAGCGCCGCCAGCGAGTAGAAGATCTTGTTCTCGCCGACCTCGAACGGTCGGAAGCTGGTCATCACCGACGGCGCCACCACCTCGATGCCGAGGCGTAGCGCGTCCTGGCGGAAATCCGCCAGTTTGTCGGTGTTGCTCATGTCGAGCGTCATCGACGCCGCCAGGAACTCGACCGGATAGTGCGCCTTGAGGTAGGCGGTCTGGTAGGAAACGACCGCATAAGCCGCGGCGTGCGACTTGTTGAAGCCGTAGTCGGCGAATTTCGCCAGCAGATCGAAGATGAAATCGGCCTGCGCCTTGCCGACGCCGCGCTCGACGGCGCCGGTGACGAAGCGCTCGCGCTGCTTGTCCATCTCGGCGCGGATCTTCTTGCCCATGGCGCGGCGCAGAAGATCGGCTTCGCCGAGCGAATAGCCGGCAAGCTCCTGCGCGATCTGCATCACCTGTTCCTGGTAAACGATGACGCCTTGAGTTTCCTTCACAAGGTGGTCGATCTTGGGGTGGATCGAGGCCATCTCCTCCTCGCCATGCTTTCTGGCGTTGTAGGTCGGGATGTTCTCCATCGGGCCTGGGCGATAGAGCGCGACCAGCGCGATGATGTCCTCGATGCAGTCCGGCCGCATGCCGATCAGCGCCTTGCGCATGCCCGCGCTTTCAACCTGGAACACGCCGACCACCTCGCCGCGCGACAGCATGGCGTAAGTCTCGGGGTCGTCGAGCGGGATGCGGGCAAGATCGATATCGACACCGCGCCGCCGGATCAGTTTCACCGCCGTTTCCAGCACCGTCAGCGTCTTCAGGCCGAGGAAGTCGAATTTCACCAGCCCGGCCTGCTCGACATATTTCATGTTGAACTGGGTGACCGGCATGTCCGAGCGCGGATCGCGGTACATCGGCACCAATTCCGACAACGGCCGGTCGCCGATGACGATGCCGGCGGCATGCGTCGAGGCATGGCGGTAGAGGCCCTCGAGCTTCTGCGCGGTGTCGAGCAGCGTCTGCACGATCGGCTCCTTTTCTGCCTCCTCGGCGAAGCGCGCCTCGTTGGCGATAGCGTCGGCCAGCTTGACCGGGTTGGCCGGGTTCTGCGGCACCATCTTGGAGAGCTTGTCGACCTGGCCATACGGCATCTGCAGGACGCGGCCGACGTCGCGCAGCACCGCACGCGCCTGCAGCGTTCCGAAGGTGATGATCTGCCCGACCTGGTCGCGGCCGTATTTCTGCTGGACGTAGCGGATGACCTCCTCGCGCCGGTCCTGGCAGAAGTCGATGTCGAAGTCCGGCATCGAGACGCGGTCCGGGTTGAGGAAGCGCTCGAACAGCAGCGAGAAGCGCAGTGGGTCGATGTCGGTGATGGTGGTCGAATAGGCGACAAGCGAGCCGGCGCCCGAACCGCGCCCCGGTCCGACCGGGATGCCTTGCGCCTTCGCCCATTTGATGAAGTCGGCAACGATCAGGAAGTAGCCGGGAAACTTCATCTTCTCGATGATGCCGAGCTCGAATTCGAGCCGCTCGCGATATTGCTCGACCGTGTAGCCGGGCGTCGGTCCGTGCGCGGCAAGCCGCGCCTCCAGGCCCTCGCGCGCCTGGCGCGCGAGCTCGGCGGCTTCCGCCTTCTCGGCGGCGTCCTTGTCGGCGGAGTCGGCGCCGGTGAAACGCGGCAGGATCGGGCTGCGGTTCTTCGGATAATAGGAGCAACGCATGGCGATCTCGACCGTGTTGTCGATCGCTTCCGGCAGGTCGGAGAACAGCCGCGCCATCTCGGCCTGGCCGCGCAGAAAATTGTCAGGCGAAAGCCGCCGGCGATTGTCTGCGGCCACCACCGAGCCTTCGGCGATCGCAATCAGCGCGTCATGCGCCTCATAGTCTTCACGCTTGGAGAAGAAGGCCTCGTTTGTGGCGACCAGCGGCAGTTCGTGGGTATAGGCAAGGTCGAGCGTCGACTTTTCGACCATGCGGTCATAGCCGGCGACCCGTTCCAGCTCGACATAGAGACGGTCGCCGAAAAGCTCTTTGAGGAACAGCAGCCGCTGTTCGGCAAGGTCGCGGCGGTCCGCCTTCAGCGCGCTGCCGATCGGGCCACGCGGGCCGCCGGTCAGGCATAGCAGGCCATCGCAATGGCTCTCCAGCATGGCGCTCGTCATGTGCACCGGCTCGCCGGGCGGCGTTTCCAGATAAACCTTGCTGATCAGCCGGACCAGATTGGCATAGCCGGCCTCGCTGGCGGCGATCAGCACGATCGGCGATATCTCGGGACCGTGCCGGCGGCGGTCGCGTTGGGCGTCGCTCGTTTCGCCGGAAAAGACCAGGTCAACCTGGCAGCCGATGATCGGCTGGATGCCGTCCTTGACCGCTTTCTGGGCGAATTCGAGCGCGCCGAACAGATTGTTGGTGTCGGTCACTGCGATCGCCGGCGCTTCATCCTTGACCGCGTGGCCGACGATGGCGCCGAGCTGCAGGGCGCCCTCGAGCAGCGAATAGGCTGAATGCACGCGCAGATGGATGAACCTCCGTGCAGGCGTCTCCGGCTGCGTGGCCTTCACGAGAGCTTCGCGCTGCAAAGGGTCGCGTGGAAGTCGTTCATCCGCCATGTTTTTTCGCGCTATCTCAAGGACTCATCCGTGCAGATGTATTGTCCCGGACGCCGCGATGCCAGTCCAGTACAATCGACCGCGAACCACGAGGTTGCGGCCTATGTCGCCCTGGGTCAGGCGAACTCCATGATCACAGCGTCGACCGCCAGGCTGTCGCCCGGTTTGGCGTTTAGCTTCGCCACGGTGAGGTCGCGCTCCGCGCGCAGCACGTTCTCCATCTTCATCGCCTCGACCACGGCCAGCGTCTCGCCGGCCTTGACGTCTTGGCCCTCGGCGACGGCGATCGACACCACCAGTCCTGGCATCGGGCAAAGCAGCATTTTCGAGGTATCCGGCGGCAGCTTTTCCGGCATCAGCCTTTCCAGCTCCGCCGTCCGCGGCAGCATGGCTTGAGCCGTCACCGGCATGCCCTTCCAGGCGATACAAAGGCCGTTCAGCACTGGCCGGACCTGCGCCGCGATCCGGTTGCCGCCGACCGTGCCGCGCCAGATCGCGTCGCCCGGCCGCCAGTCGGAGGCGACCGTCAGCGGCTCGCTGCCATTGATCGACAGATC
>NZ_RZSN01000128.1:11021-17638 GCF_003997315.1 Mesorhizobium sp. M1A.F.Ca.IN.020.04.1.1 | reverse complement strand
GCAAGGTCACGCGCCGGACAAGCTCGGCCGTCGTCCACAGCACCGTCTCCATGCGCTCCGGATCGGACTTGCGCAGCGCCCAGGGCTCCTGCGACGCGAAGTATCGGTCGGCGTCGGCCACCACGCCGAAGATCGCCGCCAGCGCCAGATGGATGCCCTGCTCCGCCATCGCTCTGCGCGCTACCGCAAGCGCCTCCACCGCCTGGTCGAGGATCGCCGCGTCGGCTTCGGTGAGCTCGCCGCGCTTCGGCACCGCCCCGCCGCAGTTCTTTGCAATCATCGACAGCGAGCGCTGCGCCAGATTGCCGAGGCCGTTGGCGAGATCGGCATTGGTGCGGTTGACGATCGCTTCGTGACTGTAGCTGCCGTCCTGCCCGAACGGCACCTCGCGCAGGAAGAAATAGCGTACCTGGTCGAGCCCGTAATGCTCGATCATCGCGAACGGATCGACGACATTGCCGACCGATTTGGACATCTTCTCGCCGCGGTTGAACAGGAAGCCGTGGGCGAAGACGCGCTTCGGCAATTCTATGCCGGCCGACATCAGGAAGGCCGGCCAGTAGACCGCGTGGAAGCGCACGATGTCCTTGCCGATGATATGCGTCGCCGGCCAGTAGTGCCATTGCTCGGATTTGGTGTCGGGATAGCCAGCGGCCGTGATGTAGTTGGTCAATGCGTCGACCCAGACATACATCACATGCTTGTCGTTGCCCGGTACAGGCACGCCCCATTTGAAAGTGGTGCGCGAGATCGACAGGTCCTTCAAGCCGGACTTGACGAAGCTGATCACTTCGTTACGGCGCTCCGCTGGACCGATGAAGTCTGGCCGGCTCTCATAAAGTGCCAGCAATTTGTCCTGATAGGCGGATAGCCGGAAGAAATAGCTTTCCTCCTCGTTCCATTCAACCGGCGAGCCAAGCGGCTCGCGGCGTACGCCGTCGTCGCCGAGCGTGGTTTCGCTTTCGTCGAAATAGGCTTCCTGGCGGACCGAATACCAGCCGCTGTAGCGATCAAGATAGATGTCGCCATTGGCGGCCATCGCCTTCCAGATCGCTTGGCAGGATGCGTAGTGACGTTGTTCGGTCGTGCGGATGAATTCGTCGTTTGAGCCCCCGACTGTCTCGGTCATCGAGCGAAAGATTGCCGAATTGCGGTCGGCGAGCGTTATCGGCGCGATGCCTTCCTTCTCGGCTGTCTGCTGCATCTTGAGGCCATGCTCGTCGGTGCCCGTGAGGAAGAACACTTCCTTGCCGTCGAGACGCTGGAAGCGGGCCAGCGCGTCGCTGGCGATGACCGTATAGGCGTGGCCGATATGTGGCTTGCCATTCGGATAGAAAATCGGCGTGGTCAGGTAGGATTTTTCGCGTGACATGAATGAACCGTCATGAAGGTCTGAATGTGAGTTGTGGCGGTGGATAAACTATCGGCATGGCGATTGCCATCCCGATGCATGCCGCCCGAAAGTGGTGCCCGGTTTTGGGGCAGCGGCATGCACTAAGAAAACCGTCACATTCGCATCACAGAATTCAGGCGGTCGATCATGGTCAGGGCGTGCTGCTTCTTGTCGAGATTGTAGGTCTCTGCCTCAGATATCGTGTTCACGGCCTCGTGCCAAGCGTCGGACAGCGTTTTGGCCCTGGCGAGGTCGCCGGCTAAGGCCGCTTCGCTGGCGGCGGCCGACAGCAGATCGAGCGCGCGGCGGTTGAAGATATCGAATTGGATCGCCTGGTCGCGGCCGGCAACGGCTTCGGCAAGCCGATGGGCAGCGGCAATGTCCGGCTTTTGCGCCGCCACCAGCGCGTCGAGCGCGCCGGCGATTTCCAGCCCGCCATACTGGGTAAGCAGGATCGCGTTGCGCGCGCTGCCCCCTGCCCGCTCGGCCAAAGCCGCGCGCGCCGCCGGATCGACCGGCGGCGGCGGCTCGATGCCTTCCAGCACACCCATCAATTCGTCCGGCGCAAGCGGCGTCAGCCGCACCATTTGACACCGCGACCGGATCGTCGGCAACAGGCTGCCCGGCGCATGGACGATGAGGATGAACAGGGTGCGCGCCGGAGGCTCCTCAAGATTCTTGAGCAAGGCATTGGCGGCATTAGTGTTCATGTCGTCGGCCGGATCGACGATGACGACGCGGTAGCTGCCGTCATGCGAGGTCATAGACAGGAAGCGGCTGACCTTGCGTATCTCGTCGACGGTTAGCACAGTCTTGAAGCTTTTGGTCTTGTCGTTGGCCGGACGGGTGAGATGCAGCACCGAAGGATGCGCGCCGGTAGCGATCTGGCGAAACAGCGACGAGGCCGGATCTGGAACGGCAAGCGCTTCGGGCGCGGCCGCAAAATCGGGATGTCTGAGAAGGTGATGCGCCAGGTGGAAGGCAAGCGTGGCCTTGCCGATGCCGTGCGGCCCGGCGAGGATCAGCGCATGCGGCAGCTTGCCGGCGCGGTAAGCGGTGGCAAGCATGCCCGCCGTCTGCGCGTGGCCGATCAGCCGCGAAGTTTCCGATGGCTCGGGAACGCCGTCCAACGTGTCGTGCTGTTCGGGGGCGATGCGTTCGAAGATCATGCAGGCGCCGTCTGCTTCCTTTGCACCGGCATCCGCTTTTCCAGCACCGCGAACACGGCCGCAGTGACGACGTTTTCCACCGTTTCGGGATCGGCCGACGCATCGATCACTATGCAGCGATCCGGCTCCGCCTCGGCGATCGCCAGGAAAGCCTCCCGCCGGCGCTGGTGGATGGCCACAGTCTCCTTCTCGAAGCGATCGGCGCTGTCGCCGGCGCCACGGCGTGCCGCCGCGCGCTTCAGACCTTCGGCCGGATCAATGTCGAAGATCAGCGTCATGTCGGGGACCATGCCGTTGATGGCGACCGCCTCCAGCGCTTCCATGAAATCCGGATCGAGCCCGCCGGTAACCCCCTGATAGACGCGCGAGGAATCGATGAAACGGTCGCAAAGCACGATCGTGCCGCGCTCGACCGCCGGCCGGATCACTTGCTCGACATGGTCGGAGCGTGCGGCGGCGAAGAGGATCGCCTCCATCTTCGGGCCGAAGGGCTCGGCGGCCCCGGACAGAAGCACATGTCTCACCGCCTCGGCGCCCGGCGAGCCGCCTGGCTCGCGTGTCACCAGAACCTCGTATTTCTTGGCGCGCATGCGCCGTGCCAGCCGCTCGATCTGCGTCGACTTGCCGGCTCCTTCGCCGCCTTCGAAGGTGATGAAAAATCCGCTCGCCAATCGTGAATGCCTTCGCCCGTGCTGGCCGCTGTCATAGCTCCCGTCCGGCAAAAGGTCCACGAGCCTGCCCGATCACAAATGTTTCTGACGCAGCCAGCCGACAGCCAGTTCCTTGGCGGCGTCAAGCGCACGCTGCGGCAACGTCCCGACCTTCACCGCCTCGGCGGCGAAAAGCGGCGTTCGCTGGCTGAGCGTGTCGCCTATCCAAACGCGCAGCTCCCCGACCGGTTGCCCCTCCTCCACCGGCGCCGCCACCGGACCGTCATAGACAATTCTGGCGGTCAGCTTGTCGCGGTTGGTTATCGGCAGAAAGATGTCCACCGGGCCCTTGGCTTTCAAGGCCACGCCGGATTTGGCGCCGCCGAACACTTCGGCTTCGCCGACGACCTCATCCTTGGCGAAGATCTCCGTCTTCTGGAAGGAGCGCGACCCCCAGTCTAGCAGCTTGCGCGCCTCCTCGGAGCGTTCCCGGTCGCTCGCCAGACCGCTCAGCGCCGCGATCACCCGAATGCCGTTGTGGCTGACCGTGCCGACAATCCCGAAGCCGGCGGACTCGCTCGCCCCGGCCACGAAGCCGTCGGCATCGATGCCCATGGCCAAAAGCGGATTGCGGTTCCGCTGGGAGATCTTGTTCCAGGTGAAGTCGGGCTGGCCGTAGTAGTGGAAGAACTCGGGATAGTCGCGCCAGATGTGCAGTGCCAGCATCGTGAGCTCCCGCACTGTCGTCTGCTGGCCATCTGCCGGCAGCCCGGTCGAATTGACGAAGGTCGATTTCGAGAGACCAAGCTCGCGGGCACGCTCCGTCATCTGCGCGGCGAAATTCGCCTCCGAGCCTGCCATGCCTTCGGCAAGCACGATGCAGCCGTCATTGGCGGCCTGCACGGTCACGCCCTGGATCAGATCCTCGACACGGACCGCCGATTTGAGCTTGGCAAACATCGTCGAGGTGCCCGACGGCGCGCCGCCGGTGCGCCAGGCGTTTTCGCTGACCACGAAAGTATCGTCGAGCGTGATCCGCTTCGATTTGATGGCGTTGAAGACCACCTCCATCGTCATCAGCTTGGCCATCGAAGCCGGCGGGATCGGCTACGATGAGGATGAACAGGGTGCGCGCCGGAGGCTCCTCAAGATTCTTGAGCAAGGCATTGGCGGCATTAGTGTTCATGTCGTCGGCCGGATCGACGATGACGACGCGGTAGCTGCCGTCATGCGAGGTCATAGACAGGAAGCGGCTGACCTTGCGTATCTCGTCGACGGTTAGCACAGTCTTGAAGCTTTTGGTCTTGTCGTTGGCCGGACGGGTGAGATGCAGCACCGAAGGATGCGCGCCGGTAGCGATCTGGCGAAACAGCGACGAGGCCGGATCTGGAACGGCAAGCGCTTCGGGCGCGGCCGCAAAATCGGGATGTCTGAGAAGGTGATGCGCCAGGTGGAAGGCAAGCGTGGCCTTGCCGATGCCGTGCGGCCCGGCGAGGATCAGCGCATGCGGCAGCTTGCCGGCGCGGTAAGCGGTGGCAAGCATGCCCGCCGTCTGCGCGTGGCCGATCAGCCGCGAAGTTTCCGATGGCTCGGGAACGCCGTCCAACGTGTCGTGCTGTTCGGGGGCGATGCGTTCGAAGATCATGCAGGCGCCGTCTGCTTCCTTTGCACCGGCATCCGCTTTTCCAGCACCGCGAACACGGCCGCAGTGACGACGTTTTCCACCGTTTCGGGATCGGCCGACGCATCGATCACTATGCAGCGATCCGGCTCCGCCTCGGCGATCGCCAGGAAAGCCTCCCGCCGGCGCTGGTGGATGGCCACAGTCTCCTTCTCGAAGCGATCGGCGCTGTCGCCGGCGCCACGGCGTGCCGCCGCGCGCTTCAGACCTTCGGCCGGATCAATGTCGAAGATCAGCGTCATGTCGGGGACCATGCCGTTGATGGCGACCGCCTCCAGCGCTTCCATGAAATCCGGATCGAGCCCGCCGGTAACCCCCTGATAGACGCGCGAGGAATCGATGAAACGGTCGCAAAGCACGATCGTGCCGCGCTCGACCGCCGGCCGGATCACTTGCTCGACATGGTCGGAGCGTGCGGCGGCGAAGAGGATCGCCTCCATCTTCGGGCCGAAGGGCTCGGCGGCCCCGGACAGAAGCACATGTCTCACCGCCTCGGCGCCCGGCGAGCCGCCTGGCTCGCGTGTCACCAGAACCTCGTATTTCTTGGCGCGCATGCGCCGTGCCAGCCGCTCGATCTGCGTCGACTTGCCGGCTCCTTCGCCGCCTTCGAAGGTGATGAAAAATCCGCTCGCCAATCGTGAATGCCTTCGCCCGTGCTGGCCGCTGTCATAGCTCCCGTCCGGCAAAAGGTCCACGAGCCTGCCCGATCACAAATGTTTCTGACGCAGCCAGCCGACAGCCAGTTCCTTGGCGGCGTCAAGCGCACGCTGCGGCAACGTCCCGACCTTCACCGCCTCGGCGGCGAAAAGCGGCGTTCGCTGGCTGAGCGTGTCGCCTATCCAAACGCGCAGCTCCCCGACCGGTTGCCCCTCCTCCACCGGCGCCGCCACCGGACCGTCATAGACAATTCTGGCGGTCAGCTTGTCGCGGTTGGTTATCGGCAGAAAGATGTCCACCGGGCCCTTGGCTTTCAAGGCCACGCCGGATTTGGCGCCGCCGAACACTTCGGCTTCGCCGACGACCTCATCCTTGGCGAAGATCTCCGTCTTCTGGAAGGAGCGCGACCCCCAGTCTAGCAGCTTGCGCGCCTCCTCGGAGCGTTCCCGGTCGCTCGCCAGACCGCTCAGCGCCGCGATCACCCGAATGCCGTTGTGGCTGACCGTGCCGACAATCCCGAAGCCGGCGGACTCGCTCGCCCCGGCCACGAAGCCGTCGGCATCGATGCCCATGGCCAAAAGCGGATTGCGGTTCCGCTGGGAGATCTTGTTCCAGGTGAAGTCGGGCTGGCCGTAGTAGTGGAAGAACTCGGGATAGTCGCGCCAGATGTGCAGTGCCAGCATCGTGAGCTCCCGCACTGTCGTCTGCTGGCCATCTGCCGGCAGCCCGGTCGAATTGACGAAGGTCGATTTCGAGAGACCAAGCTCGCGGGCACGCTCCGTCATCTGCGCGGCGAAATTCGCCTCCGAGCCTGCCATGCCTTCGGCAAGCACGATGCAGCCGTCATTGGCGGCCTGCACGGTCACGCCCTGGATCAGATCCTCGACACGGACCGCCGATTTGAGCTTGGCAAACATCGTCGAGGTGCCCGACGGCGCGCCGCCGGTGCGCCAGGCGTTTTCGCTGACCACGAAAGTATCGTCGAGCGTGATCCGCTTCGATTTGATGGCGTTGAAGACCACCTCCATCGTCATCAGCTTGGCCATCGAAGCCGGCGGGATCGGCTT
>NZ_RZSN01000128.1:0-10922 GCF_003997315.1 Mesorhizobium sp. M1A.F.Ca.IN.020.04.1.1 | reverse complement strand
CCGCCGGTGCGCCAGGCGTTTTCGCTGACCACGAAAGTATCGTCGAGCGTGATCCGCTTCGATTTGATGGCGTTGAAGACCACCTCCATCGTCATCAGCTTGGCCATCGAAGCCGGCGGGATCGGCTTGTCGGCATCCTTGGCGAAAAGCACCGTGCCGGTGTCGGCGTCGAGCATGAAGGCCTGGGCCGCCTTGGTCTCGAAAAGCTGCGCACCGGCCGGGGCTGCCCAAAGCAGTATCAGCGCCAGGCCTAGTAATCCGGCGAAAGGCTGAAAGATGCGGAACTGCATGAAAAATCGACCCACTTAGCCGTGCTGGCGTCGACAAGCTATCAGGGTTCTTTCCGCTGGATCAACGGCGGGCGCGAAATTGATCAGTTTCGCACAACCAATGCGTCCGGCGCGCCGTGCGACCAGGCCGCCTGCAGCAGGTCGTCGATGCTGCTATGGCCATCCGGATAGACGTTGACCGCGTACCAGTCGTTGCCGTCGAGCTCGGTGCGCTGGATTTCAGTCCTGCCGAACGGCTCGAGCGCCGCCGCCACTCGGTTTGCCTGCGCCGCATTGTCAAAAGAGCCGGCGGCCACATAATCGGAGGCCGGCGCCTGTTCCTGGCCGTTCGACTTCTTCCACGACTGGAGGATGTCGGCCGGCGACATGCCGCTGCCGTCGAGGGCGGCAAAGACGTCGGCGTGATTGACGCGCTCATCCGCGTAGGACAGCGACGCCATGGCAAAAGGCGAGTTCGGCGGCAGCCTGAACTGCGGCCGCTCGGGCACGATCGGCCCGAAATCCGGCAGCACTACATCGCTGGCGCCCTGCGCTTGCCCCGACGTCGCCGGTTGCGCGGTCGGCTGCTCCGACAGACCGGGCTGCGTGCCAAAAGCCTGCCCAGAACTGGTCAACTGGCCGGGGAACGGCACGGCCGCTGGAGGTGCATCGCTCATCGACAGGCTGGGCGACGGGCCGTTCATGGCCACCATCACGCCCGTCGGCAGGCCGTCGGACGGATCGGGCCGCCTGTTGCCGGGACGGTAGGAAGCCATCAGATACTGGTCGTCATTGCCGTCGAGCGGCGCCCGACCGACATATTCGACCTTCACCCTTGCCGTGCCGACCTTGCCATAGTCGAGCATTTGCGCGGCACGTTCCGAGACGTCGATGATGCGGCCCTCATGATATGGGCCGCGGTCGTTGACGCGGACGATAATCGAACTGCCGGTCTCGAGATTGGTGACGCGTGCATAGCTCGGCAGCGGCATTGTCGGGTGCGCCGCCGTCAGTTGCATCGTGTCATAGACTTCGCCATTGGCGGTCAGCCGGCCGTGGAAGGCATCGCCATACCAGGAAGCCAGGCCAACCTTGGCGTACTTCTTATCTTCCCTGGGATAGTACCACTTGCCGCGCACCTGGTACGGCTTGCCGAGCTGGTCGCGGCCGCCGCCGCGCCGCATGAAGGCAACGCGCGGGCTCGCCTTCACGCCATATTCGGACTCGGCGAAATATTCCTTGGAGCGCGGCCGCTTGTCGACCATGCCTTTCGGTTGCGGCGTCGACGTACAGCCGGCAAGCAGCACCGCCGAGAGGGCGCACAGCACGAAGGCAGGAGCGCGACGAAGACGCGGGCGCGCCGAGGTCTGCATGTTTTCGATTGTCCCCTACAGTCTCGCCGCCATCAATCGGAGCCAAGCGCCCCGAACGCAGCAACACCTTGATCCCCAATCTCTTTGTGCACAGGAAATGTTTATTACGATGTTAATCGATTATGGCCGGAACCGGGCGAGATTATGGCGGGGAAAAAACTGCCACCGAGGGTGAGCCTTGCGTGGGATGAGCGCCGGATGGAGGGGCAGCTTTTTGGAGGGGGACTTCCATTTCCAACCGGCGCTCACAGCGCTGGACTTGCCCGCGCCAACCAGGAGTTTAGCATGGGCGTCCGCAAGGCCTGTCTAGATCGAACGGATGAACTCGGCTCATCCATATGAGCAGTGGTTTCACGGATCAGTTGGGAGACGCTTTCGCGCCTAGCCGGAGGCGTTGCCGTCGGACTGGACAAGAAGACGCCCACCACGTTTTCCGTAGCGGGCGCTAGTTCGGGAGGAAGTGAGAGACGCTTGCGGTCTGGGTCGTCCCCTTGCCCGCTAAGGACGGTACGCCTCGTTTGGCTGGATAATAAGCGCGCCAGGGTTGAGCCGCCGCATATTCTGGTTGCGTGACATTTTCGCCACAGACATAAAAGTGCCCGGCCAACCGGGCAGCCGGGCAATGCATCGTCTGTCCCGACCGCAGGAAGGCACGTCGCGGTGGTTGACGCAGCCCTGACCGCCGCACTACAGCAATGAAGCGCTAACCGGTCGCAAATGCCTCGGCGTCAATTTTGCGCCGACCATTGAAAATTGATCGATAGCGACGATCGTAAGTGGTTGAAAGACCATGCTGGAGGGATGGCCGAGCGGTTTAAGGCACCGGTCTTGAAAACCGGCGTGGGCGCAAGCTCACCGTGGGTTCGAATCCCACTCCCTCCGCCACAATTCCCAACCCGATCGGCATATCATCTCCTGCATGGCCACCGTTTCGCTGCAGACGGCCATCTGCCCCAATCCTGCTTTGCGTTATTGGTCCGGCGAGCTTTGGTTGCGTGCCGTACCCACTCGATTGTCCTGCCAGATTCAGCTGACGGAACGAGATGGCTGTTTTCGCGTTGTGCGCCATGTCTCTCGAAGACCACATCAGCATGGCGCAGCGTCATGTTCGACATGGCGAGCGGCACATTGCGCGTCAGCACGAGCGGATTGCCCGCTTGAGAACCAACAGGCTGCCGACAGTGGATGCGTTGAGGTTCCTGAGCCTGTTGGAAGAGGTTCACGCTTTGCAGCGGGAGCACCTGTCCCGACTGCTGTCGAAATCGGCCGGATCCAAAGTAGTCTCGGAGCTTTCGGCGAAGACGCAGGTGGCAGAGGGCGGGAGAGACGCGATTTCCATTCCGGACCCCATCGTCCGGCTCGCGCTGGAGCTCGAACAAGAGCTTAACAGCGTCAAATTGAAGTGGCTGACCGCCAAGCCTCCGAGGGGCAAGCTTCACTAGCTGGCTCCGGCAGGTTGGCGGCTCTGCCGCGTCCTTTCGTGCGCTGAGGCCCCTTTAAGCTACTACGCCATCAACTTCTTGATATGTACCGGCCACATCAGCACAAGCGTATGTTTATCGGCAGCCGGTGCTGTGTCTCGCCCCCGAGCCCACCGGTCAGGCCCGGCGTTTGTTGGCCTACCCCGCCAGCCTGCCGGGCCGCCCGGCGTCAGGCAATGGCGTCAAGGTTTCTTGTCCAGTGGAGAACACCGATCTCAGGAGCGCACCAGACTCATGACCTCACGGTCGGCGGCTTGCGCCCCTCAGCCGCACGTTGCCGGGCGGGCAGCGGACACACCGCTGGAGGACAGCCGACACAAAGCGGCGGCACGCCGGCAAAATTCTATTAGCTTTAACTAATTGTAGACCCGCGCTGTCCTATTCTGGGACAGCGCGGGTAGCGCCCACTCCCGCGCCGGCGGCTCCGGCAGGCCCAGCACCCCCCGCCCTCTGTCGGGGCCGCCACCTGACTTTGCTTTATACCAGCGATGGTTGAATCAACCGTTACCACACGTGCCTACCAACGAGCTTTCGTGATCGTTAAATTTTGATGGATCGGAGGATTCCCATCTCACCAGAACTGATCTAGTCTTGCAGGTCGAAGAAATCGCGGGTGGCAACCTATGGAAGCGATGTTCGATGACCTTGCGGCTGCTGTCAGGCAGCCCCGAACAGATATTTATACGGCTGTGCGCGCGTTCGCCCTGCACTTCGCCAGCAAGCTCTTTTTAGGGGTCGCCGTGGGGGTTGGCATCGGTATCGGACTAGCTATCGCTCGCTAAGTCACCAGGAAAGTGCCGGCGGCTGCGCAAAGTCCGCGTAGCTCGCCCTGCTATCCGCTTGCCGTAGCATACCGCGATCGGTGTAGGGTTACCCACTATATTAGCAATAGCCTCCAATCTGACACGAACTTACCATTGGACGTTTTCGGGCGCCGTGGGGAGTTCCAATGCGCATGATTCTTGCTCTGGCCGCACTCACGGCCTGTTTCTCCGTATGGGATCATCTTGCAAACCACGGAACCTATAGCGCTACCCTGCAGCGAAACATTTTTGGTAAAGTGCTTTCCGGCTAACGGCCTTCCCACCGGGGCCGGTTTCCATCGTCAGGCAGGTCGACACAGTTTTTATGTTCGCTTGCTCAGTTAAATGCTCTGCGCCCTTTTGCGTTAATCCAAGCAGCAGTCGGCCCGACAATTCCGCCGGAAGGTCGAAAAATACATCATAGACCATCCATTGGTCACACGGATCCGACAAGCAGGTAAACCTCATCACTGACGGTTCTTCGTTTTAGTATTCCAACGCAAATCTGTTCGCGGCTGAGCCTGCGAAGCCGGGCAGGATTGTGCTCCAGCACTTTGAAAGCACAATACTGCCGCCCGACGAGGAGAAAAAGAGGCTCTACAGTCCCTGCTCTATACGACCCAAGTCTGACAGGCTGCTTGACAGTTCTTCGGCAGCGGAGATCGTTTCATCGCGGACCCCGGAACAATGGCAATAGCCCAGTCGCCGAAGCCCGAGATTGGCTTGTGCCGCATGGCTGGCCTGGCCGAGCCGGCACCCATATCACAAGCACGTGCGTTTGGTTGATTTCTCAGACAGAATATGCTGCTTGTCGCGCCCATGAAAAAGCTCTGCCTGATGGTTCTGGCGCCTCTGGCGCTGGCCTGGCCGGCCAAGGCGATGGACAACGCACTTCGTGCCGGCCTGCTGAAACTCGATCCGCAGACTCGTCTCGAACAGCGTTGCGACGCCGAGGTGCTCGACCGGATCAGCCACGACGATCGCAAATTCAAGGCCGACCGTGTGGTGGCCTATGCCTTCGCCACGCCCCAGATGAGCGCCGACGCGATCAGGAGCCCCGGCGCCGCCTTTCGCAGCAAGGGTCAATGGTTCCGGCTGAAGTTCAAGTGCCAGACTGCGCCCGACCACATGCAGGTGCTGCAGTTGCTCTACAAGATCGGTGACGAGATCCCGGAAACCGACTGGGCAAAATACAATCTTTACGATTGACCGACTGCCGCGGTCGGTTGCGCGCAAATCGGCCTTTCGAGTGCAAACTCATTTGAACCCAATGGAACCAGACGAGCGGCAACCGCTTGTTTCGTGAGTTCTCTTGACGTGCAGGAACCATGCACGTAGAGCAATTCCAGGAAAGGCGCGCAGCCGTTTTTCCCGCCGGAATTGCGTGAAAACAAAGACTTAGAACGCGATCGCATCAATCGGTGAATCGCTCCGGCGTTAGAACACTCGAAGATCGACATTTCGCACACAGGAAGGCTCCAGACGATGGATATTTTCAGCGCCGCAAGCCTGACTGCCCTTGTCCAGGTCATCGCGATCGACCTGGTGCTTGCGGGCGACAATGCCATCGTCATTGGACTGGCGGCCGCCGGCCTGCCGACGGAGCAGCGCAAAAAGGCCATTCTGATCGGCGTGGTGGCAGCGACGGTGCTGCGCATCCTGTTCGCGGCGGTTACCGTCAAGCTGCTTGCAATCGTCGGACTGTTGCTCGCCGGTGGCATCCTGCTGTTATGGGTATGCTGGAAGATGTATCGCGAGCTGCGCACCTCCCATGCCGACGAGCACGAGGCGACGGAGGCGCTCGCCAATTCCGATCTCGACGCCGACAAGGCGGTTGCCGGCAAGGCGCCGCGCAAGACGCTTGGCCAGGCGGCGCTGCAGATCGTCGTCGCAGACGTGTCGATGTCGCTGGACAACGTGCTGGCCGTCGCCGGCGCCGCGCGTGATCATTTCTGGGTGCTGATCGTCGGCCTCGTGCTGTCGATCGGCTTGATGGGCCTTGCCGCCAGCTTCATTGCGCGGCTGCTGCACCGTTACCGTTGGATTGCCTATATCGGCCTGCTGATCATCCTCTATGTCGCGCTAGACATGGTCTACAGGGGCACGATGGAAATCTGGCCGCATGTCAACAACGCGGTGAGCTGACTGCCGCCACCTGACGCGGGCTTTGGCCGGCCACTGATCTGGCCTCGCATTGCGTTTTGCCGCAACAAGGACCAGCCCATACCAATGCCGCAATTAGTGTGGTATGGCGCCGCCGATCCCGAAAAACCTGGAAAAGCTTATGTCTGCCCCTCGTGTCAGTTTCGTCAGCCTTGGATGCCCGAAGGCGCTCGTCGATTCCGAGCGCATCATCACGCGGCTCCGCGCTGAAGGCTACGAGATCGCCCGCAAGCATGATGGCGCCGACCTCGTTGTCGTCAACACATGCGGCTTTCTCGACTCCGCGCGCGACGAGTCGCTCGACGCGATCGGCTCCGCCCTTTCCGAAAACGGTCGCGTCATCGTCACCGGCTGCCTCGGCGCCGAGCCGGAAGTCATTCGCGAGAAGCATCCCAATGTGCTGGCGATCACCGGCCCGCAGGCCTATGAGAGCGTGATGGCGGCGGTGCATGAGGCGGCTCCCCCCAGCCATGATCCCTACATCGATCTTCTGCCGCCCCAGGGCGTGAAGCTGACGCCGCGGCATTACGCCTATCTGAAGATTTCCGAAGGCTGCAACAATCGCTGCACCTTCTGCATCATCCCGGCGCTGCGCGGCGATCTCGTCTCGCGGCCGGCGGCCGACGTGTTGCGCGAGGCCGAAAAGCTCGCCAAGGCCGGCGTCAAGGAGATCCTCGTCATCTCGCAGGACACCAGCGCCTATGGCATCGACATCAAATACCAGACGAGCATGTTCGGCGACCGCGAGGTGCGAGCGAAGTTCCTCGACCTTGCAGAGGAGCTCGGCAAGCTCGGCATCTGGGTCCGCATGCACTATGTGTACCCCTACCCGCATGTTGCCGACGTCATTCCGCTGATGGCCGAGGGAAAGATCCTTCCCTATCTGGACATCCCCTTCCAGCACGCCTCGCCGCAGGTGCTGAAGAACATGCGCCGTCCCGCTCATGGCGAAAAGACGCTGGAGCGGATCCGCGGTTGGCGCGAGGTCTGCCCGGATCTCGCCATCCGCTCAACCTTCATCGTCGGTTTCCCCGGCGAGACGGAAGACGACTTCCAGATGCTGCTCGACTGGCTGGACGAGGCGAAGATCGATCGTGCCGGCTGCTTCAAATATGAGCCGGTCAAGGGCGCGCGCTCCAACGACCTCGGCCTGGAACAAGTGCCGCAGGAGATCAAGGAAGCCCGCTGGCACCGCTTCATGCAGCGCCAGCAGAAGATCTCGGCGACGCAGCTGGCCAGGAAGGTCGGCAAGCGGCTGCCGGTGCTGATCGACGAGGCGCATGGCACCTCGGCCAAGGGCCGCACCAAATATGACGCCCCCGAGATCGACGGCTCCGTGCATATCCAGTCGCGTCGGCCGCTGCGCGCCGGTGAGATCGTCACGGTCAAGGTCGAGCGCGCCGACGCCTACGATCTCTACGGCTCGGCCGTTTGACAAGCGGGATTGGCTGAAAATGAAAGGGCGCCGGTGGGGCGCCCTTTTTGTTTTGATGCCAGGCTGCTGTTTACTGCGGCAGCTTGTCGTCGATGCCCTTGACGTAGAAATTCATGCCGAGCAGCGTGGCGTCGTCGGCGACCTCGCCGTCCTTCAGCCAAGGCGAGCCGTCCTGCTTCGCCACCGGGCCGGTGAAGGGGTTCCAGCCATCGGCGATCTTCTTGGTGGTCGCCTCCGCCATTGCCTTCACGTCGTCAGGCATGTTGGTGAAGGGCGCGAGCTTGACGGCGCCATCCTTGATGCCAAGCCACACATTGTCCGGCTTCCAGGTGCCGTCGAGGGCAGCCTGCACGCGGCTGATGTAATACGGGCCCCACTCGTCGGTGAGCGAGGTCAGCTGCGCGTTCGGCGCGAATTTGATCATGTCCGACGACTGGCCGAACCCATGCAGCTTCCGCTCCTCGGCGACCTGCAGGGGGGCGGTCGAGTCGGTGTGCTGGACGATGATGTCGGCGCCCTGGTCGAACAGCGCCTTGGCGGCGTCGGCTTCCTTGCCCGGATCGAACCAGGTATTGACCCACACGATCTTCACCTTGAAGTCCGGATTGATCGACTGCGCGCCGAGCATGAAGGAGTTGATGCCCATCACCACTTCCGGGATCGGGAAGGAGACGATGTAGCCGGCAAGACCCTTCTTCGATTCCTTGGCCGCGATCTGGCCGAGCACATAGCGGCCTTCATAGAAGCGCGCGTTGTAAATGCCGAGATTGTCGCCCGTCTTGTAGCCGGTGGCGTGCTCGAACATCACCTTCGGGAACTTCTTGGCGACCTTAACCTCGGCGTCCATGAAGCCGAACGATGTGCCGAAGATGATCTTGCATTTCTCGCGCGCCAGGCGCTCAAAGGCGCGGTCGGCGTCCGGGCCTTCCGAGACGTTCTCGAGATAGGCGGTCTCGACCTTGTCGCCGAGCGCTTTCTCCACCTCGAGGCGACCCTGGTCGTGCTGATAGGAATAGCCGAAGTCGCCGATCGGCCCCGTATAAACCCAGCATGCCTTCAGCTTGTCGGCCGCCTCGGCGGTTGCCGCCAGCGACAGGGCCGCGGCCGTGGTCATCAGCGCAATAAGCAGTTTCTTCATCGTGTTACCTCTCTGAGTTAAGCCTTGGAGCTTCCCGTCTTTTTGTTGTCGTCAACGATCCGGAACAAATGGCTGCCCCAACGAAGCCGGCGTGTTCATCATCGTCAGCCGCTTGTTCCGCGAGATTAGAACGAGAACCACGATGGTTGCCAGATAGGGCAGCGAAGAAAGAAACTGGGACGGTACAGGAATGCCGAAAGCCTGTGCATGAAGCTGGCCGATCCACACCGCGCCGAAGATGTAAGCGCCGGCCAGCACCCGCCACGGACGCCAGGACGCAAAGACCACCAGCGCCAGCGCGATCCAGCCGCGTCCCGCGCTCATGTTCTCGACCCATTGCGGCGTGTAGACGAGCGACAGGTGGCCGCCGGCAAGCCCGGCGCAAGCGCCGCCGAAGATCACGGCGAGGTAACGGTAGCGGATGACCTTGATGCCGAGCGCATGCGCCGACGCGTGGCTGTCGCCGATCGAGCGCAGCGTGAGGCCAGTGCGCGTCCTGAACAGAAACCACATCACGGCGGCGGTGAGTCCGATCGAGACGTAGAACAACGGATCCTGGCCGAAGATCAGCTTGCCGACGACCGGTATCGAGCTCAGGCCGGGGATGTCGAGGTTCGGCAGCCTGACGCCAGGCTGGCCGACGAAGCTGGTGCCGATCATGCCGGAGAGGCCAAGCCCGAGCAGCGTAAGCGACAGGCCGGTCGCCACCTGGTTGGTCGCCAGGGAAAGCGTCATGACGGCGAAGAGCAGCGAAAACAGCGCGCCGACGACGATTGCGGCAAGCAGCCCGATCCAGGGAGATCCGGTAAGATAGCCCGCGCCGAAGCCGCCGACGGCGCCCATGATCATCATGCCCTCGACGCCGAGGTTGAGCACGCCGGAGCGTTCCACCACCAGCTCGCCGATCGCCGCGATCAAGAGCGGCGTCGCCGCGGTCGCGATGGTCAAAAGGATGTTGACGGTGATGTCCATCAGCGTGCCTCCTCCAGCTTGGGCGCGGCCTCGAGTTGTGGCGCGGCAAAGCCGATCAGACGAATGCGATAATGAATGAGCGTGTCGCAGCCGAGCACGAAGAACAAAAGCATGCCCTGGAACACGCGCGCCACCTTGTCGGAGATGCCGAGCGCGCTCTGCACCGCCTCTCCGCCGAGATAGGTCAGCGCCAGCACCAGGCCTGCCGCGACGATGCCGAGCGGATTGAGCCGCCCGAGGAAGGCGACGATGATGGCGGTGAAGCCATAGCCGGGCGAGATCACCGGCTGTAGCTGGCCGATGGCGCCCGAGACTTCCGAGATACCGGCAAGCCCAGCCAATGCGCCGGACAGCAGGAAAGTAAAGAAGACCATCTTGCTGAGGCCGAAGCCGGCGAAACGCCCTGCCCTCGGGCTCGAGCCCAGCACGCGGACCTCGAAACCTTTCAGCATGCGGCTCATCATCAGCCAGACCGTGACAGCGGCGACCAGCGCGAAGACGAAGCCCCAATTGGCGCGGCCGGCATCCGGCATCAATTCCGGCAGGACGGCCGAGTCGCCGAACTGGATGGTCTGCGGGAAGCCGTGGCCCTGCGGGTCGCGCCACGGTCCGCGCACCAGCCAGTCGAGGAAGAGCTGCGCCACATAGACCAGCATCAGGCTGGTCAGGATCTCGTTGGTGCTGAAGCGGGTTTTCAGCAGCGCAGGGATGGCCGCATAGAGGGCGCCGCCGACCATGCCGAGCAAGAGCATCAGCGGCAGCACCAGCGGACCTTCGAATTCGGGGAACAGCACCGGGATGATCGAGCCGAAGATGCCGCCCAGAATGAACTGACCTTCGGCGCCGATGTTCCAGATGTTGGCCTTGTAGCAAACCGACAGGCCGACGGCGATCAGGATCAGCGGCGCCGCCTTGATGGCCAGTTCATGCAGTTGCCAGACCTCGCTGATCGGCTGAACAAAGTAGACATTGAACGCATTGAGCGGATTGACGCCGAGCAACGCGAACATGATGGCGCCGGCAATCATCGTCAGCGCGAAGGCGACGAAGGGCGAGAGCACCGAAAACAGCGCCGAGCGCTGCGGGCGTTTGACCAGTTCGAGGCGCATCATGCCGTCTCCATGCTGTGTTCGGCGTGGCCGGGCTCGGCGCCGCCCATCAACAGGCCAATCCTCTCGAAGGTGGCTTCGGCGATCGGCAGCGGCGCGGACAATTCGCCGTTGTGCATGACCGCGATCGCGTCCGACAGCTCGAACAATTCGTCGAGGTCCTGGCTGATGACCAGAAC
>NZ_RZSN01000127.1:2890-17805 GCF_003997315.1 Mesorhizobium sp. M1A.F.Ca.IN.020.04.1.1 | reverse complement strand
TGGCCGAGAAATTTCATGCTGTCGGCGGCCGCCGAGATCGCGCTCGCCGAACCCGCCTGCGGCGGCACGATCAGCTCGATGTCCGCGCAGCTACCTTTCTGGCGATGCCCGTAGGCCATGAAGCCGATCTCGTCGTCGCCCGGCACCGACTGCAGCACCGTGCGCAGCGATTCGCGCGCGATCTCGAGCTTCGGCTTGCCGTCTATCTGGGCCCACATGGAGCCGGATGCATCGAGAATGATGATGACCTTGTTGGCGGCAAAGCCAAAGGTGGTCATCGACAAAAGGAGGATCGCCGCAGCGACGCTCCGTGCCAGTCCCGCCATGAAAATCTCCTGAGTGAACCCCCGTCCGCGCCGGGAAAGCTATTTGAGCCGGGCTTTGCAGACAAGTCCGATGGCCGGCAAGTCGCTCAATAGGTGGTTCGGCGCTCTTCCGACGGCGGACGGCCGAACTGCAGCCGGTAGCTTTGCGCGAAATAGGAGTGGGAGGTGAAGCCGGTGGCGATCGCGACGTCGAGGATCGGCATGTTGGTCTGGCGCAGCAATTCGCGCGCTCGCTCGAGCCTGAGTCGCATGTAGTAGCGGCCCGGCGTCACGTTGAGATGGCGCAGGAACAGGCGCTCGACCTGGCGCACCGACAGGCCCGCCGACTTGGCAAGCTGCACCGCCGACAAAGGCTCATCGAGATGGTCGGCCATCAGCTCAACGATACGTCTCAGCTTCTCCGACTTGCCGGTGAGGTCGCGCTCAGGTCCGACGCGCTGGCGGTCACCGGCCGAGCGGATGCGCTCGTGCTGGAACTGGTTGGCGACGCCATTGGCGAGATTGGAGCCGAAATCGCCGCGCACGATCTCCAGCATCAGATCGATCGAGGTGGTGCCGCCGGCACAGGTGTAGCGCTTGCGATCGATCTCGAAAACGTTGCCGGTGCAGTTGATGTCCGGAAAACGCTCCATGAAGCCCGCGCGGTTTTCCCAGTGGATAGTGCAGCGGTAGCCGTCGAGCTGGCCGGCCTCGGCGAGCAGATAGGAGCCGACCGAGAGCGCGCCGAGCGCGTTGCCGCGGCGGCCCCAGCTGCGCAGCGCCGCCAGCACCTTGCTCTTGCCGGGGAACTCGGTGGTGAGCCCGACCGAGACGAACAGGATATCGACCGGCGGCATGTCGGCGACTGAATAGTCGATCTTGAGCGGAAGGCCGTTGGAAGCCATGACCGCGTCGCCATCTGCCGATATCGTCGTCCAGCCGTAATAATCACGGCCGAGCAGACGGTTGGCCGAGCGGAAGCAATCGATCGCCGCCGCCAGCGAGAACATCGAAAACTTGTCGACCAGCAGGAAGCCGAACTGCCGACCGCCCTGAACGGGATCGCCCATGACCGGCCGTTCAACAGGAGCAGTAAGATTCGGCAAGGATGCTGCTTTCCGATCAGAAGGACGGCCGCTTCAATCCGGCCGCGAGGTAGGCGGAAGCTACAGTGTTGGCCATCAGCATGGCAATGGTCATCGGTCCGACGCCGCCGGGGACCGGCGTGATGGCGCCGGCGACCGCGGCCGCTTCGGCATAGACGACGTCGCCGACCAGCCGCGACTTGCCTTCGCCCTTCTCTGGCGCCGGGATGCGGTTGATGCCGACATCGATAACGGTGGCGCCGGGCTTCACCCAATCACCCTTGATCATTTCTGGACGGCCGACGGCGGCGACCAGGATATCGGCGGTCCGCGCCAGCGCCGGCAGGTCCTTGGTACGGCTATGGGCAATGGTGACGGTGCAGTTGGCGGCGAGCAGCAGATTGGCCATCGGCTTGCCGACGATGTTGGAGCGGCCGACGACGATGGCATTGAGGCCGGAAAGGTCCTTGCCGCGCACGCGCTGGATCAACAGCATCGAGCCGGCGGGCGTGCAGGGCACGAACGCCGTCTCGAGCTCGCCGGTGCCGAGCTTGCCGACATTGATGAAGTGGAAGCCGTCGACATCCTTTTCCGGCGCGATCGTCTGGATGACCTTGCCGGCATCGATATGGCCGGGCAGCGGCAGTTGCACGAGGATGCCGTGGATCGACGGGTCGGCGTTGAGATCGCCGATGGTCTTCAACAGCTGCTCTTCGGTCGTCTCAGCCGGCAGCGTGTGCTGGAGCGAATGGAAGCCGCACTCCTTGGCCGTGCGCGACTTCGAGGCGACGTAGACCTGGCTTGCCGGATCCTCGCCCACGATCACCACCGCCAGACCGGGCCTGGTCGCGCCCTTGGCCGAAAGCTCGGCGGTCAGCGCCTTGACCTTCGATACCACGTCTGCGGCGACACTCTTCCCGTCGATCACTTCGGCCATCATTCACCTTCAACACTGTTGCGCGGCCACGCCTCGCACGCAGCCCTGATCCTCAATCCAGCAGTCGGCACGCGAACGCGGCGCGCAAGCGGTCAAATGCCGCGCGGCATTTTCACGAAAATTCGACAGGGCAATCCCGTCAAAACGTCGTCGGATGCCGTAAACCCGAAACCGGCTGCTTTTATCGAAGGCCGCTTTTAGCGAAGACGGGGTGTTTTAGAAATAGCGGCGGCGCGAGCGGCTTTCGGTCAGATCGCGCACCGCCTCGCCGAGTCGCCGGCAGGGCCGCAGCGTGCTTGGCCTACGACAAGTGTCGCTGCGACCTCTCTCGGCTCGCCGCCCCGACTGATCTGGCCGATCGATCTCCTTGAGACTGGACTTTTCCGCAACCGCGCGAGCGGCTAAGGAGAGCCCTCTTTGCGGAGGTTTCGATGACCATCAGGCTCGTTCTCGCCGGTTGCGGCAATATGGGTTACGCGATGCTCTCTGGCTGGCTGAAATCCGGCAAGCTCGAGCCGTCGGCGGTGTTCGTGGTCGAGCCCAATGCCGAGTTGCGCAGGCGAGCCGAACATCTTGGTTGCGGCGCCGCGGCCGACGCATCCGCAATTCCCGCCGATGCCATGCCCGATCTCGTCGTCATCGCCGTGAAACCGCAGGTCGTCCGCGATGTGACGGCAAGCTACAAGCGCTTCGGCGACGGCAGGACCACCTTCGTCAGCATCGCCGCGGGCACGCCGGTCGCGACCTTCGCGGAGATCCTGGGCGGGCTCGCGCCGATCGTGCGCTGCATGCCGAACACGCCGGCGGCGATCGGCAAGGGGATGATGGTGGTGTTTTCCAACCCGCTCGTTCCCGACAACGTCAGGCGCTTCGCCGCCGAGCTGCTGTCGGCGAGCGGTGTCGTGACGACGATCGACGACGAGAGCCTGATGGACGCCGTGACCGCGGTCTCCGGTTCCGGCCCGGCCTATATTTTCCATTTCATCGAGGCGCTGACGGTCGCCGCCGAGAAGGCCGGCTTGCCGGCCGAGACAGCCAAACTGCTCGCCCTGCAGACCGTCTATGGTGCAGCCTCGCTTGCCGCCGAAAGCGATGAAGAGCCGGGCGTGCTGCGCCAGCAGGTCACCAGCCCGAACGGCACGACCGCCGCAGCGCTTGCAGTGCTGATGGGCGAAGACCGGCTGACGAAGCTTTTGACCGACGCGGTGGAAGCGGCGCGGCTCAGATCGATAGAGCTGGGGAAGTAGTCCTCACGCCATACAGCATCTCGTCCTGCAGTTGGCGCAGGGCAAATAGCTTGGTCGTCTGGTCGGGCGTGGCGTTGTCGGCGGTCAGGAGTTCGCCCTTCCTGACCGGCTTCAGGACCTTGCCGCCTTCGAGCAGTCCGACCGGCACGGCATGGCTGGCGCGCGCCTCGGCGACCGTCATGGTCCAGGAGCGGTAGCAGGTCTCGCCGATGGCGTCGAAGATCTCGCCTGCGGCGAGGTCGCGCTTGGCGACCGCGCAGACCTCGGCCACCGGTTTAGGCAGCGGCACCATGTCGGGTTTGCCGTAGAGCATGATGCGGGCTGCGGTCAGCGGCACCTCCAGCGAGGTCAGGTGGTACGGCCTGAAGAAGCTGTAATAAGGGCCGTGGCCGACATGGAGATCGTCCATGCGCTCGACGACGCGCGGATGCGTCGCCTCAACGATGACGAAGACGCCAGGCGCCACGCCCTTGCCGATCGTGTAGTCGACGATACCCTTCTTCGACAGGATGCCGCCGTCCTCGCGCGGGATGAGCACCTTGGCCAGCTGATCACGGTCGGCTTTCGGACCGTGCATGCCCGGAACATCGGGCACCAGGCCGGTGGCGTTGGCGATGGCGCACATCTCGACCATGGTCTTGGAGCCGTCGACGAACTCGACCAACATGCGCGGGTTCATGTTCCGGCGCAGCGCTTCATCCCGATAATCGTCGGGAACGGCGTCGTGGTTGAGCGGGTTGTTCTTGCCCTTGCCGGCCGAGACGATGGTATAACCGAGCGCCGAGGCGAACTCGATCAGCTCCATGCAGCTCGACGGCTCATCGCCGGCGCCGACCGAATAGACGACGCCGAGCCGATCCGCCTGCTGCTTGAGGTAGCAGCCGATGGTCACGTCGGCCTCGACATTCATCATCACCAGATGCTTGCCATGTTGCATGGCCATCAGGTCGAAATCGGCGGCGACGCCGGGTTTACCGGTGGCATCAATGACGACGTCGATCAGCGGATTGGTGACCAGCATCTCGTTCGAGGTGATGGCGATCCTGCCGCCTTCTATCGCCTGGCTTACCTTGGAGGCGGTCTCGGCTTCTGCAGCCATTGCATCGTCGCCATAGGCGATGCGGATCGCGTCGCGAGCCGTGTGCGGGCGGCGCGTGGAAATGGCCGCAATCGAAATGCCCGGCATCAGCATGCCCTGCGTCACCAGATCGGTGCCCATCTCGCCGGAACCGATGACGCCGATGCGCACGGGGCGGCCGTCGGTGGCGCGCCGGGCGAGATCGCGGGCAAGCCCGGTCAGGGCGACATTTGTCATACAAGAACGTCCATGCTTTGCTTCAGCCCGCAATACAGGGAACGATCCCCGTTTGCCAACAAAACCAGCCACCCATGGGCAATTTCGTGCGCACGTCTTGCAGGACCGGCGCAGATTTCCCGCAGCAATCCGCAACCTTCAGGTGTTTCAAAGCCTTGGCCATGTCCGGAGGAAGGGCAGATGCCGCGGTTCATGCCACGTGCCGATCTGACCGCCAAAGTTGGCACGGTGAGCGACGCCTCGGTCGATTCCTTTGTGCGGACTTACTGTTTATTTAGGGAAAATAGTGTTCGCGGTCGGTTTCAACTGAACGGCGCCCTCGGCGAGGATCGTTTTCTGTGCCATTTTTGCTACATCCGCCGGAACTAATGGCTGGAATCCGTGCTTTTGGAGCGCTCCAAATCAATAAGTCCTCCCATCCGCGAAAAATCTGCTAGATACTCGTTGCAAGCTCCGGTGGCAGGCTTGGGCGAAATAAGCGCTGACAAAAACAAAAAGGCGCGGGGATAGTCACGGGGTAGAAATGACCAGGACGGGTAAAGTGACCGTCGGCTGGCGCTTTGCGCTTGCCATGACGGTGTCGATGCTGGCTTGCGGAAGCGCCAGCGCACTCACGCTCAAGGAAGCTGTAGCAGTCGCGGTCGAATCCAATCCGGAGATTGGGCAGGCGATCGAAAACCGCGAAGCCATCGAATTCGAGCTGCGCCAGGCGAAAGGGCTCTATCTTCCCAGCGTCGATCTCGAAGCGTCGACCGGCGTCCGCCGTCTGGATAACGACTCCCGGCGAGCGCTCGACGAGGACCATGACGCGCTTTATCCAAACGAAGCGGACCTCACCGTCTCACAGACGCTCTATGACAGTGGCGCGAGACGGGCCGAATTGAACCGCCAGGCCTCGCGCGTCGACGGAGCTTCCTTCAGGGTGTTGGAACGGTCCGAATTCATCGGGCTTGCCGTCGTCCAGGACTATCTCGAATACATGCTGCAGGCGTCGATCGTCGCCGAAGCGAAGAAGAACCTCGGCTTCCATCAGTCTATACTCGGCGACATCAAGCAAGGCATCGCGGGCGGCGCGCTCAACGATGCCGACCGGCAGCAGGCCGAGGAGCGGCTTTACGCCGCCAAGGCGCGGATGCAGGAGGCGACCGAGGAACTGGAAGCGGCCAAGATCCGCTTCTTCAAGAATGTCGGCAAGCCGCTGACCAACCCGTCGCGGCCGGCCGATGTGGCCGGCGCGCTGCCGCGCTCGCTCGATGACGCGATCGGGCTTGCCAGACAGAACAATCCGCGCGTCCACATGGCCAACAGCGACATCGATGCTGCCGCGTCGCTGGTCGACGCCGCGCGGGCGAAATACGGCCCCACCATTACCGCCGAGGGTGTCGCCCGGGGCGGCTATGACATCGACGGCGACGACGGCGACACCAGCGACCTGCAGGCTCGGGTGGTGCTGCGCTGGAATCTCTATCGCGGCGGCATCGACAAAGCCAACGAGCAGGAGCAGATCCGCCGCACCAGCGAGCAGCGCCTTGCGCTGCATCAGGTGCTGCGCGAGATCGAGGAAGCCGTCCGCACATCTTGGGACCGCCGCTTCCGCCAGGCGGAACTTGCGCAGACGCTGCGCCTGCAGGCAGCAACCAACGAAAGGCTGGTTGCCTCCTACCGCGAGCAGTTCAAGGTCGGACAGCGCTCGCTGCTCGACGTGCTCGATGCGCAGAACACGCGCTTCAACACCGCGACGCTGGCCGACACCTCGTCCTACGCGTCGCTGTTTGCCCAATACCGGCTGCTGGCCGCGACCGGGGAGTTGCTGAAGACCCTGAACATCCAGCCGGCCAAGCAGGCAGCCGCCTACGCGCGCAGCGAATTCGGCGTGCCGGCGACAGCCGATACCGAAACCTATGCGCGCACACCATCGGAGCAGAAGAACGATCTGCCGTTCGACATCCTCGCGCCGGTCAGGAAGAAGCAGCCGATGTAAGCATCGATCTCTGGTCCTTCGGGGCGGATCGTGAACCAGCAACCTAATATCGTCTCGCCCAAGGAGGCTTTCAAAGCCTGCTTCTCGGCGATTGCAGCCTATCTTGGCCGGCCGAGCGCCGAGACCGTGCTGTTTGCCGGGGTGCCGATTTCGGACACGCTGATCGAGCCGGACGACATCAGGCATCTGGCCGAACGGATCGGTCTCGAGGTCCAGGCGTTCAACCATCGCGATTTCGTGCGCGGCCGGGTCGATCTTCCGGCCATCGTCTTCCGCGCCAGCCAACTGCCGGTTGCGTTGCTCGCCGAAACGGAAACTGGGCAATTTCTAACGGCGCCGCAGGAAAACGGCCGCACCACGATCGGCAAATCGGAGCTTGCCGAAAGCTACATCAGCGGTGGCGCCTCATTCTCGATCACCTATGCCAACACCGCCGAGGAGATGACGGTCGGCACGGCGCCGAGGATCGAAAGACGCCATTGGCTGACCGGAACGATGGGGGCGTTCTGGCGCACCTACTCGAAGGTCGTGCTGTCGGCGGTCTTCATCAACCTCTTGGCGATCGCCTCGCCGATCTTCACCATGAATGTCTACGACCGCATCCTGCCGAACAAGGCGATCTCGACGCTCTGGGTGCTGGCGTTCGGGATCGGCGCGGCCATCCTGTTCGACCTGTTGCTGAAGACGGCCCGCGCCTCGCTTATCGACTATGCCGGGCGCAGGGCGGATCTCAGGATTTCCTATTTGCTGTTCGAGAAAGTGCTCAACTCGTCGCTTTCGGCGCGGCCGGGATCGACCGGCGAATACGCGAACCGCGTCACACAATATGAGTTCGTGCGCGAGTTCTTCACCTCGAATACCATAAGCGTCTTCATCGACACGGTTTTCGTCTTCGTCTTCCTGCTGGTCATCTACGCCATTGGCGGCTGGCTGGTGATCATACCGGCACTTGCCTTCGTCATCGCCGTCATTGTCGGTCTGGTGACACAAAGGCGCATCGGCAAGCGGGTCGCCGCCTCGATGAACGAATCTGCTCAGCGCCAGGCCCTCCTGGTCGAGTCCATTTCGACGCTGGAGACGATCAAGTCGCTGCGTGCCGAGGCCTATCTGCTGCGCAAATGGGGCGAGCACTCGAAGAACGCCGCCAACACCTCGGAGAAGATCAAGGAGCTTTCCGCCGCCGCCGGCAACATCACCGGCGCCATCCAGCAATTCGTCACCGTCGCCCTGGTGGTTGCCGGTGCCTATGCCTTCTCGGAAGGCCAGGTCTCGACGGGCGCGATTATCGGCACGGTCATGCTGGCGGGCCGCGCAGTCGCGCCGCTCGGCCAGATCGCCATCACGCTCTCCCGCTTGCGGCAAGCCATGCTGTCGCTCAGGATCGTCAATACGATCATGTCGCAGCCGGAGGACCGGCCCGACACGGTCGGCTTCGTCAACCGGCCGATCCGCAGCGGCGCGATGCTGTTCAAGAATGTCGGCTTCGCCTATCCAGGCACCGAAAACGAGGTTCTGAACGGGCTCAACATCGCAATCCGGCCCGGCGAGCGCATCGGCATCATCGGCCGCATCGGCTCCGGCAAAACCACGATGGGCCGCCTGATCGGCCGGCTGTTCCTGCCGACATCCGGAGAGCTGCTGCTCGACGGCATCGACATCCGCCAATACCACCCGTCCGAAGTTCGTGCCGCGGTCGGTATCGTCGCGCAGGCCGGCGACCTGTTTTCGGGCACCATCAAGGAAAACCTCCTGATGGCCGCTCCGGACGCGACCGACGAGGAAATCATCGATGCGGCGAAGGCCGCGGGCGTCGACGATTTCGTCTCTCGCCATCCGCGCGGCTACGACATGAATGTCGGTGAGCGTGGCACCAATCTGTCGGGCGGCCAGAGGCAGGCCGTGGCGATCGCGCGGCTGCTGCTGACCAAGCCGAAAATCGTGTTCCTGGACGAGCCGTCGGGTTCGATGGACCTTGCCTCGGAACGGCAGCTGATCAGGCAGCTCAAGGTGGCGTTCGACCGCAACACGACGCTGATCGTGTCGACCCATCGCTATAGCATGCTGGAGCTGGTCGACCGCCTCATCGTCATCGAGCAGGGGCGCGTGGTCGCGGACGGAGCAAAGGAACAAATCATCCAGGCATTGCAAAAGGCGAATGCCTGACCGGGACGTTGGGGAATGTTAGCAAAAGACGACCGGCCGCCGCTTTTCGCTTCGGCGTCCGTATACATCATAGGGGCACTGTTCGTGGCCTTCACCGCCTGGGCATCCTTTGCCGAGGTCGATGAGATCGCGCGCGGCGACGGCAAGGTCATTCCCGCTTCCAAGACGCAGATCATCCAGGCGAGCGAAGCCGGCGTCGTCCAGGAAATCGCTGTCAAGATTGGCCAGACCGTCAGGAAGAACGATCTGATCATCCGCCTCGACAACACAGGCAACACCTCGAGCCTCGGTGAGGAGCAGGCCAAGGCGCGGGCGTTGCAGGCGCGCATTGCCAGGCTCAAATTCGAGCAGAGCGGCAATCTCGAGGGCACGTTCCCCTGTCCGTCCGACATCCAGAAGACTGCCCCGGAGATCTGCGACAACGAGCAGAAGCTGCTCGTTGCGCGCCGGGACAACTTCCAAGTCAAGCTTTCCGTGCTGAAGTCGCGTCTCGATCAGCGCGAGAAGGAACTGGACGAGGCAACCGCCAATTCCGACCGCCTGTCCAAGAGCCTCGCCGTCAGCGACCAGGAAACGGCGCTGGTCGAATCGATGGTCAAGAAAGGCCTGATGGCCAGGACCGAACAGATTCGCGTCGAGCGGGAGCAGACCGATCTGCGCGGGCAGCTCAACCTTGCCGGAGAGACCATTAAGAAGAGCAAGGCGGCCATCACCGAGGCGCAGCTTCAAGTCGACGAGCTCGGCCTGCAATTGCAGCAGGAAGCATTGAGCGACTTGACGCAGGCGCTGGCGGACCTCTCTGTGGTGGACGAAACCATTCGCGGCGCCACCGACAAGGTGGCGCGGACCGATATTCGCTCGCCTGTCGACGGCATCGTCAACACGCTCGATGTCAACACGCTCGGCGCTTTCGTCCAGCCGGGCGCGGTCGTGGCCGGCATCGTGCCGACCTCGGAGACGCTGCTGGTCGAGGCGCGGGTCTCGCCGCGCGACGTCGCCTTCATCCAGCCGGACCAGGACGCGCTGATCAAGGTCACGGCCTACGACTTCTCGATCTTCGGCGGCATCGAAGGCAAGGTCTCCAACATCACCGCCGACAGCCTGGTCGACCAGAAGACGGGCGAGCCCTACTATCAAGTGCGCGTCGCGACCGAGAAATCCACGCTGCAAAGGAACGGCAAGACTTATTCGATTATCCCCGGCATGATCTGCTCGGTCGATATCAAGACCGGGCGCAAGACGATCCTCAACTATCTATTGAAGCCCATCAACAAGGCGCGCCAGGAGGCGATGAGTGAACGATAGCGCCGCACGCCCCGACACTCCGCGCGACCGGCTGCTGCCGCCGCTCGCAGCCGAGGATTTCGGCCCGGAGTTCCGCGTCGTGGCGCGTGGCGGCGTGCGCCGCGGCATCCGTTTGGAGCGCGCTTTCTGGGTGTCGCTGAAGCAGATGGCCGAAAGCCGCAAATGCACGATCGGCATGCTGGTCGCGGAGATCGCCGAAAATCATCCCGACCAGGGCAATCTCACATCGGCGATCCGGGTCGCATGCATGCGCGGCCTCGCCGAGGAAAGCATGGAACTGCGCAAGCTCGCTTCGATCCGGACCATCAACGCGATCCTGGTCGCCTGCCCCTCGCCCGCCTTCGCGCTGTCTTCGTCGAAAAAGATCCTGACCTTCAATGCCCCGTTCCAGCAATTGGTCAGGCGCCAGCTGCCGAACGCGCCGGGCGACGACGGCAGGCAGGACCTCAAGCTGGCGCTGGACCTCAACGTCGTCGACGTTTTTGCCCGGCTCGACGCCAATGGCGAGACACCCGTCACCACCGGCTTCGTCATCGGCGCCGGCGAGCGCCGCTACAGGGGCCAGCTCAGCGCGGTGCGCGCGCCAGTCACAGAGCCGGAGCTGCTGATGGCGTTCGTCTCAAACGGTTGAAAGAGGCGAGCCGCCTATTTCGTTGCGAAACCGGAGCCTGCCGACGTGACCGTCACATCGGGCGAAGCGCCTTCGCCGGGCGCCACTGTCGCGAAACCGCCGGCGATGTCGGCGATCTGTGCGCCGGCTTTCGTGCCGTGGATCCAGGCGCGGTCGGTGCTGAAGGAATAGAGCGGGACATAATCGGGAAGATCGCGGTCCATCGCCACAACGTTGCTGAGGCTGTCCAGGATGAAGGTGCCGCTTCCGGTGCTCACCGACAGCACCGCGTGGAAGAATTTCCGGCGGCGATCCTGCAACACGACCAGCGACATGCTCTGCGCCGGGATGCCGGCGCGCAACAGCGCCGCCATCTTCAGGATCGCGAAATCCTCGCAATCGCCGGCGCGATGCTCGAGGATCTCCGACGGCTTCGCCCAGTAGTCGAGCTTGCCGTAGACGACGCTGTCCTTGCGATAGGCGATCAGCCGGTTGATGCTGCTGTTGACGAAGTCCAGCTTGTCGCGAAAAGCCTTGTTGGCTGCAATGCCGACGATCTCGCCAAACGCAGCGTTCTCACGATCGCAGGCACTTCCGGCCGTGCAGTCGATAATCGCCTTGTAGACAGGCGCCCAGCGCGCGGCGACCGGGAAGTTGCGCATGGACAAGGCGACCGACCCGAACACGCCCGGAATGATCGCCCCAGTCTGAATCGGGTCAACCTGGATCGGGTCGATCCGGATCGGATCGACTCCGGGGGTAGCCTCTCCACTCGCAGAACTTGCCGCCGGGCGGACTTCGAGAGGCGCATAGGCACTGGCGGCACCGCCGACCCGGTAGGCAGCAACAGGCTGCCATGGCTGCAATCTGGCCAGCGAAACGCCGCCGAGATCGGCCGGCGCAGGCAGCGTTTGAGAGGCGGGACTTGCGACGGAGACTGCGCTGGCGGACGACGCATTCGGCAGACCGGCCAGGCCGATTGCCAGCAGCAGAACCTTGACCCTCGACGCCGACGAGGCAGCTTTTTGTATTTTCATGACGCCCACCTTTGACTGTGGACGCTACCGATCTTGTCTCAAATTATCGGAAAGGAAGGTGGGTAAGTTTCCGCGAATCAATCTATTCTGCTTTGTCTCAAATTTTATTCAAATTTATACTTGAATTTGCCGAACTGCCGCCGCGCTCCCCAGCCGGTTCGGCGGCGCCCCTGAAGATATATAACTGAATATATCGTTGCGATTTACCAAGTGTAAAAAATGCAAATCCATGCATATTCGAGTATATCAAAAAGATTGAAGGTACGTTGCAAAGTTCGAGCCCCGCATGTCTCTTGCCGGGAAATGCCGAAGGGGGCTGAACTATGACGACCAGTATCGAATTCGACGCCGTTTCAAATTTCTCGGACGAGCACGCAACTGTCGGCGAACAGCCGATTTCGGGCGTCCAAGTCGCCCAGGCCTCCGGCGGCCAGACGGCACCCGTGGCAGGCGAACCTGTGCCGGTCGATGTGGGAAGCGGCGCGCCGGCAAAGGGCGACGGCAACGCCCAGAACGCACAAAGCACAGCCAAGCCGGCGGCGGACGCCAACGCTCCTGCCGCCAACGCCCCTGCCGGAAACGCGCCGGCACCGAACACGGCAGCCTCGAACGTTGCGCATGAATATCACGCCGAGGCCGGCAATGTCGTGAAGCTTCCGGCCAATGTCTCGATCGACGACATCAAGGTCGACGGGCACAATCTGGTGCTGGTGCAGCCGGACGGCGCCGAGATCGTCATCAAGGACGGCGCGCTCAACGTGCCGACCTTCATCATCGGCGATGTCGAGGTGCCGCGCATTGCCCTGATCGCCGCGCTCGAAGCCAGCCACGTCGATGTCGCCTTCGGCGCCGACGGCTCGATCTCGGCCGGCGGAAATGGCTCGCCAAGCAGCGCCGGCGGAGACTTCTCGGTGCCTCCGGGCGGGATCGGAGACGGCTTCGGCCTGTCGGCACTTTTGCCGCCGACTGCATTGGCGTTCGGACAGCCGGAGAACCGTGAACTGTTCCCGTCCCTGCTGAAGCCGGACTCCACGCCGTCGATCGGGACCATTGGCGAAGCGAGCGTCAACGAAGCCGGCCTGCCGCCACACGGCGGATTGCCGGCCGGTTCCGGCGAGATCGCCGACGGCGATTCCGGCAACAACTCCAACACCTCCGAGACCACTTCCGGCACCATTGGCTTCACCTCGCCGGACGGCGTGTCGCAAGTGACGCTCGGCGGCCATGTGCTGACCTCCGCGGCGCAGACCTTCACCGACGCCACCGGCTCGCTGACCGCAAGCTATTCTTTCGACGCGACTACCGGCACCGGCACGATCAATTACAGCTACACGCTGAACACCAACACTTCGGGCGACGGCACGAGTGTGAGCTTCGCGGTCGGCGTGACCGACTCCGACGGCGATGCCGCGCCTCCCGGCACCCTCGTGATCAACATCATCGACGATGCGCCGACTGCTGTTGCGGATACGGATGCTGTGCCTTCGGGCTCACACGCGCCGATCGACGGCAACGTCATCACCGGCGCGGGCAGCGACGGCAACGCGACAGGCGCCGACATCCAGGGCGCCGACGGCGCGAGCGTTACGTCGGCCTATGGCAAGGAGGGCCCGGGCTCGGCGCAGACGGTAACGGGCGCCGGAGTGTCGATCGTCGGCGAGTATGGCACGCTGGTGCTGCACTCGGACGGCAGCTACACCTATACCCGCGCCGCGGAGACGAAGGGCGGGGTGGACGACGTATTCCACTACACCCTGACGGATGGCGACGGAAACCAGTCTTCGACGACACTGACCATCTCGATCGGCAACTCGACGCCTACCGTGACCGACCTGACGCCGGCAGCCAATGGCGGCGACGTGACGGTCAATGAAGCCGCACTAAATGTCGGCACACCGGGCGGCCCCGGATCCGACCCGGCAAGCACCGCCGAGACCGGCGCGGGCACCTTCACCATCGCCTCGCCCGACGGCATCGCCACGCTCAGCATCGACGGCCACGCCTTCATCACCAACGGCGTCTTCAGCGCCGGCTCCTTCACCACGGCGCTCGGCAACACGCTCAACGTCACCGGCTACAATGCCGCAACCGGCGTCGTCAGCTACACCTACACGCTCAACGACAACGAGGCGCATGCCGCCGGCCAGGGCACCAACAGCCTGTTCGAGAACATGACCGTCTCGCTCACCGACCAGGACGGCCAGAACGCCACCGGCACGCTCTCCGTCAACATCGTCGACGACGTGCCGACCGCGGTCGCCGACACCGATGCCGTGCCTGCGGGCTCGTTCGCCTCGATCGGCGGCAACGTCATGACCGGCGCGGGCAGCGACGGCAATGCGGCCGGCGCCGACACCAAGGGCGCCGACGGCGCAACCGTGGTCGGCGTCGCGGCCGGCAACACCAATGCCGATCTCGACAACGCCGCCACCGTCGGCTCCGTCATCCAGGGCACCTACGGCAAGCTGACGCTCAATGCCGACGGCTCCTACACCTATGTCCGCGACGCCGGCACCGCCGGCGGCCATGACGACGTCTTCACCTACACCATCAAGGACGGCGACGGCGACACCTCGCACACCACGCTGACGATCTCGATCGGCAACACGCCGCCGACCATCACCGACCTGACGCCGGCAGCCAATGGCGGCGACGTGACGGTCAACGAGGACGACCTGCTCGCCAGCCGCGGCGCCGGTGAATCGGCCGGCTCCGACACCTCCAAGGAGAGCACCACCCAGGGCGGCACCTTCACCATCGCCTCGCCCGACGGCATCGCCACGCTCAGCATCGACGGCCACGCCTTCATCACCAACGGCGTCTTCAGCGCCGGCTCCTTCACCACGGCGCTCGGCAACACGCTCAACGTCACCGGCTACAATGCCGCAACCGGCGTCGTCAGCTACACCTACACGCTCAACGACAACGAG
>NZ_RZSN01000127.1:0-2790 GCF_003997315.1 Mesorhizobium sp. M1A.F.Ca.IN.020.04.1.1 | reverse complement strand
CTTCATCACCAACGGCGTCTTCAGCGCCGGCTCCTTCACCACGGCGCTCGGCAACACGCTCAACGTCACCGGCTACAATGCCGCAACCGGCGTCGTCAGCTACACCTACACGCTCAACGACAACGAGGCGCACGCCGCCGGCCAGGGCACCAACAGCCTGTTCGAGAACATGACCGTCTCGCTCACCGACCAGGACGGCCAGAACGCCACCGGCACGCTCTCGGCCAACATCATCGACGACGTGCCGACGCTGAACAGCGTGCAGAGCCAGCAGGCCAGCAACGACCCCGCGCAGACGCCCGCCGTCGGGGCCATCAATTTCGTTCCCGGTGCTGACGGCGCCGGCGCGGCCATGACGATCACGGTCAATACAACCGGGTTGACCTCCAATGGGCACAATCTTGTCACAGAGCAGGTCGGCAACGTGCTGACGGCCTACGCCGACAACAACAACAACGGAAGCCATGACGCCGGCGACACGGCGGTCTTCACGGTCACGGTGAACACCGCGGCCGGCACCTCGGGGCAATACACCTTCGATCTGCTGGCCAAACTTGACGGCATGACAAGCAATGTCTCCATTGCCTCGAGCGGTTCATTCGGCGCCGGCCCCAGCAACTCCATCGTCGTGACGGCCGGCGGTCAGAACATCGTCATGGTGACCGGCTGGGCGCCCACGGATGCCGGCGGCATCTTCACTGGAGCTCACGAGGCTGCCTGGCTGGCAGGCGGCGATCCGTCGCTCGCGCAGACGTCCAACGTCAACGGCTCGACCGCCGGTTGGGGACTTGGCAACAATAACTTCGACGCGGGCGAGTTCATGCGCTTCGATTTCGGTGCGCCGAACGACTACGACGGCGCCGGCGGCTATACGCCCCCGGCCATCACCATGGCGAATGTCAGCTATGCCAAATTTTCGTTCGACGCAGTGAGCGCCAGCAACAAGGTCGAGTTCGTCGCCCACTACACCGACGGAAGCACCGCTTCCTTCATTCCAACGACCGGTGCGACGTCGCTGACGATCAATTCGCCTGCAGGCCTGCAGATCGCCTGGGTCGACGCATACGAGTCTTCGGGCAAGACCAAACTCAACCTCACGGACGTCGGTGTGACATCGACCACGGTCGACCACACCATTCCGGTGACGCTGCAGCTTACGGACGGTGACGGCGACCAGACTGGAACGGCGAATTTCACTGTTCACGTCAAAGACGGCTTGACGCCTTTCGCCGTCGCCACCCCGGTGGTGCTCGACCTCAACCACGACGGAATCCAGACCACCGATCTCACGCACTCCACCGTTTCGTTCGACTACAACGGCGATGGTGTCGCCTCGAAGACCGCCTGGGTAGATTCGCATGACGGTATCCTGGCGATCGACCTCAATGGCGACGGCAAGGTGAACAACGGTTCGGAAATCGCCTTCACCCAACACGCCCCGGGTGCTGCGACCGACCTTGCCGCGCTCGAGCAGGTCTACGACACGAACCATGACGGCAAGCTGACCGCCGCCGACCACGACTTCGCGCAATTTGGTGTCTGGCAGGATGCCAATGGCAATGGCGTGTCGGACCCAGGTGAGTTCAAGAGCCTTGCCGCTTTGGGCATCGTCGAGATCGGACTGGAAAGCAACAACCAGCATTCGGTTTCGGCCGACGGCTCGGTCCTGACCTATGGCGAAGCAACTTTCACGACCGCCAATGGCGAGACGGGCGCGGTCGCCGATATCGGATTCGGCAATTTCGATAGCGCCGCTTCCGGAGCTGCGTCGACCATGGCCGGCACTTCGGGCGCCGATACGTTCAAGCTGGACAGCCTGGACATCAAGGATCTGATCACCGACTACCACGGCTCGGAGGGCGACAAGATCGACCTCAGCGCCCTGTTCGACACCGCGCCTGCCGGCAATATCAGCAACTACGTCCACTATAACAGCGAAACCAATACGGTGAGCGTGGACGCCAGCGGCTCGGGCAATCCCGCCAACTTCGTCGATGTCGCCGTTCTTCAGAACGCGCCTGCGGCCGGAACAATCAACATCCTTTTCGACGACACGAACCATCAACAGCACACGGCCACGATTTAGTGCTTATGCGCGGCCGTGCTGCTATGCTAGCGTTAGCGAACCGTGAATTCGCAATTTGGAGAGGGGCTTACATGAAACATTCCGTAAGACTGCTGGCCTCGGCCGTGGCGGTGCTGCTCGCCGGATCGACCGGCTTTGCCGCAGATATCATCGGCGAGCCGGCGGTGAATTATTGCCGCACCGTCGGCACCTCGGACCTGGTGCTGACCGACAACATGGTCGAGCTCAAGGACCATGTGGTGAAGCTGATGGACGAATCGGTCGCCGTCGCCAACAGCCCGGAATGGATCAACTCGTCGCGCCCCGCCTTCGTCTGGGCCTCGGAAGCCAAGGTCGCCTGCGGCAAGGCCTATGGCTATCTCAAGACCAACTACAAGGACGAGGACTACCTCAACAAGTGCGAATGCTTCCACGACCGCATGGTCGAGTACATGCACTGAGCTGACGGGCGCGCCGACCAGCTGCGATGATGGCCAAGACAGCCTGCGCCGAGGCCGACGCTTGCGTGCGACCGGCGTGGGTTGCCACGCATGCCGGCGTGGCGCGGCAGTTCCGACGCGGGTTTTCGCGAGCGTTGGAGCGGTTCATCGTTTCCGGGAAACGCCGAACTGGTCCGGCTATGCGTTTCTGCGCAATCGCGGGCGGGAAACCGCTGCGCACTTTTCCTGGAATGGCCCCGGCGCTCGCCTTTGCCGTTGTCGCGG
>NZ_RZSN01000126.1:0-17980 GCF_003997315.1 Mesorhizobium sp. M1A.F.Ca.IN.020.04.1.1 | reverse complement strand
CGTCGCGGCCGGCTATAGGCTGGCCCACCGGCTATCGGGATTGGGGCCTTGGCTGGACCATTCTTATATCGAAGGCGTCGGGCAGGCGAACGTGCGCCAGTGCCCTGACCGATCCCGTTGTCATGGCATCCGGCGGCAGAAGGATCACCATCTTCGCTTCGCGATCCGGCCAGAGTGGTCTGCCGCCGGTGAAGAACACAAGCGCCACAACGCAGATCAGAAGAACGGCGGCGAACAGGTTCGCAATGATCTCTCCGAGTTGCATGCAGCACCCCCAAAAGGAGCACCCGCCGCATCGCAGGTAGCGGCGGGTGCAACAGCAACCGACGATGAAGGGACCTATGCTCGCCAGTCATGACTCCAACAAGATAACTGCCTGTATGTTCGAGAGGGGGACCAATGCCCTGCCAAACCAGACCTCAGTCCGACGGCTGTGTTGCGGCGAGGGCGGGCGATAAGGCTTGGACGGGGCTGCCCCGGCCTCGGGAAGGGGCGTTTGCGCCCGCGGCTGAAGCGACATAAGAAAAGCCCGCCATGCCATGCGGCACGGCAGGCCTCCTGTCTGAAATGCTGTCTGGATCAGGCCTCCAGGATCACGACGATCTTGTAGGTGTCCGGATCCACGATCACGATGCGCCCGTCGGCCAGCACGAAAAACATATAGGTTTCGTAAGCCGGGACGATCTTGACGATGCGGGCCGGCAGGCGATGCAGCCGGATCTTTTGCCGCGGAACCTCGACCCCGATCGAGATGTCGAAGCTGACATCGCGAACCGGCTGGACGTTGGTCTCGCGGATGATCTGCGTGATCTGCGTCCGCTGCTCGACCGTCACATTGGTGATCGAGGCCGTCTTGTCCTGGTCGGTCTGGACGTTGCCCTGAGCGTTCTGCTCAGTGGTCGTACCGGTCTTGCCCTGAGCGTTCTGCTCGGTCTGCATCTTGGTGGTGCCCTGGGCGTTCTGGTCGGTGGTGGTGCCGGTCTTGCCCTGAGCATTCTGCTCGGTCTGCACCTTGGTGTTGCTGTCAGCATTCTGCTCGGTGCTGGTGCCGGTCTTGCCCTGGGCCTGCTGTTTCTTCTTCAGCGTGGTATTGTCCTGAGCGTTCTGCTCAGTCTTTGTGTCGGCCTTGCCCTGCGCCTGCTGCTTCTTCTTCAGCTGCGTATTGTCCTCGGCGTTCTGCTCGGTGCTGGCGCCAGCCTCGCCCTGGGCATTCTGCTCAGTCTTCATCTTGGTGGTGCCCTGAGCATTCTGCTCGGTCTGAGACTTCATCTTGCCTTGGGCCTGCTCGCCTGCCTTGCCGCCCTTCGGGCAGTCGGCCTGGCCGGCGGCACAACTATCGCCGCCGCTCGGCTGCACGGACTCGGTCTGCGCCACCGCGGCGCCGCAACCGACGCCGAGCGCGATCATGCTCGTGATCAGAAGATGCTTCATCTGATTTCTCCTCGGAAAGTCGGTCCCTTCGTTGGTTAAACACGACTTGGAAGGCATTGTTCCGAGATTGTTTTGCCAAGCGGCGGCGGCGTTCTTACGCCGGCGGATGTGCGGAATTTTGCAGGAACAAGCCGTGGCCCTCGGCGTTAGGACGGTGCCGATCGGCTGTGGAAATCGCAGGCGCAGCAGAGGAGGCGATTGACCACACAAAGGAGACGACCATGAAAATGCACATCACCACCGCCGCCGCGGCCCTCCTGCTTCTCGCCGGCGCTGGCGCCGTCGCTGCGCAGGACACCGTCGTGATCGCGCCCGAGCAGGAAACCGTCATCAAGGAATATGTGCAAAAGCAGCCGCTGGCTTCGGTGAAGGTTCCCGGCATCGAGCTGAACATCGGCAGCACGCTTCCCGAGACGGTCGAACTGCACGAGGTGCCGAACGTCAAATATCGCTATGTCGTGGTCGATAACCGGACTGTGATCGTCGACCCCGGCACGCGCAAGATCATCAAGGTGCTCAATTAACCGATAGCGTAATCGGCCGAACGGATGCCCCGCCGCCGGTCACGGCGGCGGGCGGTTAACGGAAAATTATTAATTTACGATATCCTAACGGAACCTTTGACCCACACCCAAGTTGGGCGCTTTGGGTCAAATCTGTCTCATAGGCAACACAAACCAGTGGCAGAAACAAACCTGTCTCATAGGCAACACAAACCGGTGGCAGAAAGCAGAATCGGGCGGCGGCGAACAGGCATGGGCAGGGGCGAGGAGGACTAGTTAACATGTCGAAACGAGAAATCGGAACATCCCGCTCGCTCGGGATGCGCGTCGCCGAGTTGCGGGCCAGGATGGAAGACGCCCACATCACCGCACATGAAATAAAGACCTTCCAGAAGGTCGCGGCCATAATGGGGGGCGGCGATGGCTCCCTACGCATCGATGCGGACGATCTGATCGCCGCATCTTTCCTCACCGAGTCGTGCGAAGCTTCGCTGAACTGACAGCCGTCATCGATGTCGCCTGGCTGCCGTCCAGCACTGGGCGGCAGTGAGCGGCGCTACGCCGCTTGGCGCGACAAAAGCCTTCGGCCGCGAGGGCTTTTTCGATGATGGGTTCGATAAGCCCGATCCTATAGGCCCGGACTTCAGCAGCCTGTCACGCCAGCGGCCATTGCCGGCGCTGCTGGCTTATGCTCCTGGCCTTGAGACGTCTGATCTTGGCTTCACGTAGCGCGGTGACCGGGTCGACGCCGGTCCACAGAATGCCGGCCTTCTGAGCGAATGCCACGAAGGCCTGCCGCGCTTCCCCAAGTTTCCTCTCGCCTGTCCGCGCTGCCTCGCAGGTCTGCACGGCCGCGGCATAACAGTCGCCGCGCATCGCCGGCGGCCATTCTTTGAGGAAATTCTGCATCGCCGCCAGGGAAGCGATCTCGCGCTTGAAACCGGCCCCGACTGCGATCGCCACCGGCGCGCGGAGCGGCATGTCGCTTGTGATGTGAACTGCAGTCATGGCGGGCCTTTGCTGGTCGAATTTATTCAATTCAAACAATGCGAAGCTGCCCCGGCGGTTCCGCCGGCAACAATCAATTAGGCGCCGCAGACGGAACAAGACCCCAATGCACGCGTTTGCCCCGGGAGCTCCTATGTTCGACCTGCCAGGTTTCCGCGACGGCGGAGGCGGGCGGAGCTCGCCAACACAACAGGAGACTTATGATGAAACGCACCCTTATTCCTGCTGTTGCCGGCCTTGCTCTGATCGCCGGCGTAGGCTTTGCCGCTGCGGACCAGATCATCGTCACGCCGGAGCAGCAGACTGTCGTCAAGGAATATGTCCACAAGCACCCGATCGCCTCGGTCAACATACTGGGGCTGGAACTGGGCGTCGGCTCGACGGTGCCTGACACGGTCGAGCTGCGGGAGGTGCCGGACGTTCAGTACAGATATGCCGTGGTCAACGATCGCACTGTCCTGATCGATCCTGGTACACGCAGGGTCATCCACGTCATCGAGTGATCTTACGCTTACGAGCCCCGATCCTCCCGCCATGCCGGCGGGGGGATGCCGGCTCCTAGGAAGGAGTCGCAGCCATGCATCACCCCCATGTCGAATCAGTCGACTGTGCAAAGGCGGTCGACCAGCTTCTGGCCGAACGCCGCACTGGCCTCTTATCGATGAAGGAAGCGATTGGCCTGCTGCGCAGGCGCACCGGAACCGAACGCTCTGACGCCGATTTAGCCGCATTGATTACAAAGAAGGCGGCGTATCTGGGCGTTGCGATCGTCTCCGACGTGCACTGAAGAAATCGCTGCCGAAGTTCAGGCACCTACGCGTCGATGCGCAAGACGCCACCGGAAAATTCAGCTAATGTTTCCGTCGGGGAGCGGCCCCACTCAAAGGAGGCGACAGTGACGGACGACAGGCAGGAACGCATTCGCCGGCGGGCGCACGAGATCTGGGAGCAGGCCGGCCGGCCGGAAGGCGCGCATATGGAGCACTGGGACCAGGCGGCCGCCGAGATCGACGCCGAAGTAAAGCCGAAGTCCAAGGCCGCGCCCAAAAAGACGGCCACCGCCAAGCCGAAGTCGGCCAAGGCCGAAACGCCCGCCAAAGCCCCCGCGAAGGTCAAGGCTCCTGCCAAGCCGAAAGCCAAGGCCTGACCCCAGCGGCCGTTCCGCCGCTGCCATCCGCACAATCGAAATGTAGCAAGCCCGCGCCCGAAGATTTAGGGCGCGGAGGTGGAGGCTGAACGGCTATCGCCTCCCTTGCTTTCTGGCGTTTTGCGCAACGGCGCAGAGGAAAGCCAGCGCGGCGGTATCGCAGGCCGCCCGCGACGGCGACGGACCCTTGGCAAAAAGCACCGCGTCCGCGATCGGGATCGTCAGCCCATGCTTCCTGGCGAATGAGGTGACTTCGTAAGGCTGATCGTCGGCTGGTGCGCCGATGTCGATTTGCTGGTCTATCAAACGAGTTCCTCCCTGGTACGCGACTATGCCTTCCTTCGCCCGAAAGGAATTAACTACCGGCCGCTCGCCCGCGTCCACCAATTGGCAATTGTGTGAAACGATACATTTGTCGAGGTGCATCCGAAGGTTGCAAAATGGAATTCTCTGCACCCGGCGCGGGCGGAAACCATTCCGTCGCCGCGCTCCTTCGCGCCCCTCTGGTTTCGTCGCGTTTGGTGGTTCTTCCTCCGCGAAGAAGGAAGACATCTCACTCCCAGGCATCGCTCGATTTTGCGAAGCGCACGCCCGCCGCAGTCATCGCGCACTCGCATTCGCTGACCATTCGCGCGATCGTTTCGGGCAGCCAGGCCTCGCAGGCCTCGACATAGGCGCGGCCGTGCACCAGCGTGCCGGTCGAAAGCCGGTCGTCCTTCTCCGCGATCACCTTCAGATATTGCCGGATGAAGCGGACGTCGTCGGCGATGTCCTGGCTGGCCATGCGCCACGCGCCGGCCAGGCGTTCGCGCTCGGCGAGCGGCAAAGGCGAGAGCAATGGGCGGGAAAGGTCGGCGAAAGCGGCATGGTTCGCGGTGTTCAAGGATATCCCCTCAACGAAGGGCAATATCGTACTTTATGTACGAAAAGTAATCAAGCGCCTTTCGTACAATTTGAACGATAATTCACTTTGACCGCATCATGAAACCGTCGAGCTCGATGCGCGCTTCGTCGAGCGCCTTGCCGAGGACCAGGTCCACCACCTCGCGCCTGTCCGGCTGAAGCAGTTGCAAGCCTTTGCGCAGCGCCTCACGCCATGCTTCGCCCCGGTTCCACGCTTCCGCGAAGGCATGGGCGAGGTCGTCTTGCCGACGCGTATTCTCGAGCGCCTCGACCAGCAGGCTAGCTTGATGCAGGTCCTTCTCCCGCTTGGCGGCAGCGCTTCGCTCGCGTCGCGCCGCGACGATCAGCTTGTGGACCGCAAAGCGTTCGGGCGAGGGGACCAGCACCGGCACGCCGGAGCGGTGGAGCAGCACTGCCCGCACCGGGTCGCGGATCAGGAAATCGAGGAAGCGCAAGGGCCGCGCCGAGGCGCCGCCCAGCGACGGCATCGGGCTGGCATGGTCAGCATGCTCGTCGCTGCCTCGGTTCGGAGTGGGGAATTCTATGCGGTAGCGCGAAGCATTCTCGAACTGCGTCGTGCGCCCCCCATCGGTTCGGTGCGGGATTTCCCGGAATGTCGGGTCGACCGCCTTCAGCACCTCGATGAGCGGCGGCATGCTGTCGTCGACTTTGGCCGAGACGGAATGGAACTGGGCAAAGTCGGCATCGCCGGTCTGCAGCGCGGCTCCTGGCAGTTTGACGCCGAGATGCCCTGCATAGGTCTGGAAGGCGACGGTGCCGACGAGCACCGCGCGCAGGCGGAAGAGCCCGGCCTTTTCCAGCGCCTCGACGACGTCGCCACTGAAAGCATCGGGCGCCGCCAGGCCGGCGTCGCGAACCAGCGTGGAGACCAGCTTGCGGCGAGCTCTGAGATCGTCCTTGATCTCCTTGAAGGCCGCGACCCGTTTGGCGATCTCGGGATCTTCCGCCGGGCCGACATAGCGCCTGGACTTTTGCGGCCGCGTCTCTTCGAAATACCAGTAGTCGCGGCCTTTCACCGGCACGCGCACGAAATTGCCTGCCGTCGAGAAATCGGTCTCGAAGGAGGCATCCAGGCTGCGCTGCACCAGCTCGGCATAGAGGGTACGATAGGCAAGATCGATGGTTTTCATGGCCGCTCCCGGGCGTGCGCAGCGTTATAAGAAACATGCAGTTTTCTTATAACTGGGCCTTATTCGGCGAGATTCAAGAGCATTATAAGAAACTGGTAAAAATCTTATAACGACCGGCATCTCCTAAGAGAGATGGGCCGCTCTTCTGCGGATTGGGGAAACGGTTTGCCCGGTGCGATCGACGTCACGCCCGAAGACTCGACCTGGAAGGCGTTGAGGCCGGGCTTGGAAGCTTGGAGCAGCGCAGCTTCCGTTACGCCGATTACGGCTGCCGGACGAGCACACTACCTTGATCATTTCCGGAAACGCGTTCCTTGGCGCCAACCGACAAGCCGCCGCTGCTTTTTTCGAGGGACGCGGGCCGGCTACGCCTTCGCCGTCGACCGCGCGAAGCATGCAGGCGACCCGCTGATCGCGGCGAACAAGGACACGCTCACAACCCGGCGCTGAACGACCGGCATTTTTTGAAGGAATGCTAACGGCGCCATCGGCACCATGGACATGGCGAAGATGGAAGCGATGGGCGGGTATTTGTTTGCCTCGGGAATACTGCTCGACCGCAACGGCAAGGCGCTGAAGGAAAGGCCATACTTCGAGACATAGCGCAGGTAATTGTTGCAGGTGGCCGGCGTTTCGCGCGCCATGACATGATTGAGCATGTCGAGTTGCCCGAAAGCGCTAGCGAGACCTAGCTGTCCGGCGCTGAAGGCAGGAGCCGTGCATATCTGTGCCGCAGATCGGCGACGGCCTGTCTGCTGGTATTGCGCACTTCTGTTTGGCTTCCGGTCTGGGCGGCGGCAGTGATCTTGCGCAGCATCGCATCGTAGTCGTCCGGAAATTCGCGTGCGATAGCCTCAACGATCTGGAGATCCTGCTTCCGGATCTAGGCATCGATGTAGGCGGTGGTCACAGGCTGGGGCGGCTTCGCCACCGACTCATGGTGATATCTGCCGCCGCCGAACATCGCTGGTAGCACTTTTGCCTCAACGAAGCTCAAAGGGGACGACCGCCACCACCTGCAACCATTTCCAACGCGACATCCGCCCCTCTAAAATGCCTGTCTAGTTCAGTCCGAGGCTCAGCGCCTTCTTGCGGTCGGCCTCGGCGCGCTTCAAATCGCCCTTAGCTCTCCAGGAATGTGCCCTCAAATCGTAGGCGTCGGCATATGTCGGGTCGATCTCGATAGAGCGGCTGTACTCGGCGATGGCGCCATCGTGGTCGCCTTGGCTTTCCTTGATTGCACCTAGACCGAAATGGGCGCCAGCGCTCTTCTTCCGGTCCAGGCTGATCGCCTTGTTGAAGTCTCGCGTTGCGCTGTCGATGTCCTTTTTTGCCGCATAGGCAAAGCCGCGATCGATGTAGAAGCGCGCGACTTTGGGATCCAATTCGATCGCCTTGTCGAAGTCTGTCATCGCACCCTCGTAATCGGCCTTCTCCAGCCTTTTGGTTGCCCGTCCGTAATAGGCCATGCTCCAACTCTGATCGATCTCGAGGCCTCGGTCATAGTCGGCTAACGCCCGGTCAAGCTCGTTTTTCTTCCCCCACAAAGCGGCACGCCCAAAATAGGCATCGCTGCTCTTCGGCGCGAGTTCGATGACCTTGCTGAAATCGGCAATGGCGCCATCATAGTCATGGGTGTCGGTGCGGACCATCGCCCGTCCGCGATAGCCGGCGGGGTTTTTCGGATCGAGCGCGATGGCCTGTTCGAACGCGGTGGTGGCGCGTGCATACTTGCGTTTCTTGTACCAGACGTAGCCGTGGTCGACGATGGTCTTCAACTTGCTCTGGTCAGAGCCGACAGGATCGCTTCCGGCTGACTTGCGTTTGGCCGCCACGGCGAGCTTGCGGCCCTCCTCGGCTAGGGCCAGCCTTGGATCCAGCTTGAGCGCCTGGTCGTAGTCGGCAATCGCCTGGTCGTAATCGCCGTTGGCGAGCCAGGCGCTGCCACGCCCGAAATAGATTGGCGCAGAACTGGGGTCGATCTTGGCCGCGCGGCTGAAATCGGCGATCGCTCGATCCAGTTCGTTCTTCTTGCTCCAGGCGACGGCGCGGCCGAGGTAAGCTTCGACGTAGGCAGGATAGAGTTCGATCACCTTGCCGTAATCATCGATGGCCGCGTCATACTTGCCCTTCGCTACCAGCGACATGCCGCGCCCCAGATATGCGGACGCCATTTTCGGATCGAGCGTGATGGCTTTGTTGTATTCGGCAATGGCGCGATCAAATTTGTGCCTCTTGTAGAGGGCATCGCCGAGATCGATGAAAGCCTTGAGCTTCTTCGGATCCGGCCCGCCGGCTTCGGCCGCGACATCGCCTTTTCCTCTTGCCGCGTCGGCCGCCTTGCGGCTGACCAGGTAATCCGGATTGTGCGGGTCGAGGTCGATTGCCCGGTCGAAATCGGCGATGGCGCCGTCATAGTCCTTCCTGTCGGCCCGTGCCATGCCGCGCCCATAATAGCTGGCGGCGTCTTTCGGATCGATCGCGATCGCTAATGAATAGGCGGCGATCGCCCGCCCGCCGTCGCCCTTGGCGTGCCAGGCCATGCCCTTGCAAAAGAACGCGTCGCGCGCCTTCGGGTCGAGCGTGGCGGCATGGCCGCAATCGGCAAGCGCGCCCTCGACATCGCCCGACATGGTTTTGGCCATCCCCCGGCGAATATGGGCCGAGACCAGATCCGGAACGAGCTGGATCACCCGATCGTAGTCGGCGATCGCTAGGTCGTAGGCGCGCTTGGCGGCCAAGGCCTTGCCGCGGCCGAAATAGGCGAATGGGCTACTGGGGTCGAGCGCGATCGCCTTCTCATACTCTGCGATGGCATGGTCATATTTGCCCGCGTCCGAAAAGGTGTCGCCGCTCTGCACCGCGCTCAGGACACGTGGGTCGGTCGCCTCGGCCGCCTCCAGCATCTTTGAAGCGGACAGTATTCGCGTTGGGCTCGCTTTGCCTTGGCCGAGTTGCTTGGCCAAGGTTTCAACGGCGGCCGCAACAGAGGGGTGCAACTGTTGCATGCCCACTGGCGGCGCCGGCCTGTTTTCGCCAACGGCAGCCTGCTCGTCACAGGTTCCAGTCCGCTTCAGGTCGAGTTCGATGGCACGCCGGCAATCGACTGCCGCGCCGGCCTGATCGCCCTTGAGCATCCGGGCGCGGCTGCGACCGAAATAGGCGTCGGCGTTTTCGGGATCGAGGCTGATGGCCTTGTCGAAATCGAGCAATGCGCCGTCCACGCCATATTTCGACAGCCGCATCTGGGCGCGCTCGAGCAGGATCCTGGCGGTCGCCGGATCCCTGCCTGGCTTCGCGGCGGTCGGCTTGCCTTGCTCGCCGGGCAGGTGTTCCCTGCACGTGCCTGCCCGCTTCGGGTCGAGCTCGACGGCTCGCCGGCAGTCGCCGACGGCGAGGTCGAAATTGCCAAGCAAAGCCTCCGCGATGGATCGGTGGTAGTAGGCATCGGCGTTGTAGGGATCGAGGCCGATGACAAAGCTGAATGTATCTATCGCGCCCTTGGGGTCGACCTGCATCTGCTGCAACCCCGATTTCATATTCCAGTCGATGGCGGCGGAATTGTCGCGCTTGGCATAGAGTTGCGGCGGCTCATACGTGGGAGGCGCGATAGGCTTGGCCGCCTGCGGCTCAACTGGGATTGGGACATGAGCCTGACTGGTCGTAGCGCCCGGTGACTGCAGCACGGGTTGCCCCTCGGCCCTGCGCTTGCCAATCTGGACGCTCAGTCTTTCCTTTCGGTAGTCCGCGTTGGCCGGGTCGAGCGCGATTGCCTTGTCCAGGTCCGCTATTGCCTTATCAGGATCGCTCGCCTCCCAGACAAGCGCCCTCTCGAAATACGATTTTGGATCGTCGGAACTGATGGAAATCGCTTTGTCGAGATCGGCAAGCGCCTCTTTCGAATTGCCGACTCGAGCCATAGTCATGCCGCGCACGCGGTAAGCCGGGGCGTTGGCCGGGTCGCGGCGTACGGCTTCATCCAGATCGGCGATAGCGCGGGCATCATTCTTCTTTAAGCCCCAGCTCTTGGCGCGGTTGAAGTAGAATGCGGAACTTGCTGGATTGAGCCGGATCGCCTCGTCGAATGCGGCGATGGCGCGGGTATGGTCGCCCTTTTCCTGCCATTCTATGCCGACCGCATTTTGGGCGGTGGCGGTTTTCTCGCCACCTCCGTCGCGCGGCTCGCCAAAAGCCTCGGCGATCCGGCGTGAGCAATCACGCCCTTTGTCTGCATCGACGCCGGCGATGTGCTTGCAATCGGCTTCCGCGCGCCTGCGCTCGCCCTTGGCGATCCATGAAAGTGCGCGGTCATGGTAAGGCGTGATGGGGTCCGCGCGGACGCTCTCTGCTTTGTCATAGTCGGCTTGGGCCCGCGTGGCGTCGCCCTTGTCCTCCCAGGCGACGCCGCGCACGCCATAGGCCATCTCGTTGGCGGGATCGATGTCGATCGCCTTGTCGCATTCGACAATCGCACGGTCGTGCTCGCCTTTCTTGTTGAGTGCCCTGGCGCGGTCGGCATAGAGGTTGGCATCGTCCGGCGTGAGCGCGATTGCGCGAGTGTAGTCCGCGACGGCTCGCTCGAAATCTGCCTTGCTCTCCCAGGCAATGGCGCGATTGGTAAAGGCGGGCACGTATGTCGGATCAAGCGCGAGCACCTCGGTCATGTCGGCGATGACGCGGTCGATATCGTTCTTCTGCGTGTAAGCCAGGCCACGCCAGAAATAGGCGTTAACGCGAAGATCGGGAATCTCGGCGCTGTCCTCGGCGATGGGCGTGCAGGCGCTAATCTGCTGGTCGGCGGAGAGGGCGCCGTCGCTGAAGCAAGTAGCGTAATCCTTGCTCTCTGCGAGCGCCGGACTGCGAAGCCCGCCAAGCAGCAGCACTATTCCCACCGGCGCCAAAAGCGGGCCAAATGAAAGCCATGCAACGAATGCGCGGGCGAACGCGCCGGTGCGGCGTGACATGTTTTGATCCTCCCCCCGGAGTTGCCGCGGCAGCGGCTGCAAGTACCTATATAGTTCCGTTTTTGTTCCGAAATGCAAGCAGAAATTGCGAACGCTATCCTGTGCTCGCTCTCGGCCCAAGAACGCAACCCTCAAAGCCTGGCAACGCGAAGTTCTTCTTGTTCTTCGTTGAGCAACGGTTTCTCAGCGAGATTGTCTCTCACATATCGATCATTGAGCGCTTGACCCGCCCGATGATGGTGATCGCCCCTTCGAGCTCCGGCGGCGGAATGTCGAGATAGGACGCCGGCTGGAAGGGCGGAGTGTCGTTCGGGCGGTAGCGCTTGTAGGTGGCGCGGCCGGTTTCGTCGGCGATCACATAGCAGCCATTGGTCACCAGCCGCTTGTCGCGCAAGTTGACGAAGATGATCGAATCCGGCGGCGAGATCTTGTTCATCGACGGTCCGTCAACGCGCAGCGCAATCCACTCGCCTTCCTCGAGATCGGCGGTGGGGATCGTCGGATAGTCCGAAAGGTTGACCACGCTGTCCTGGCTGCCGAGCTCGCCGGCGCTGATCCACGATACGATCGGTACGTCGATGGTGATGGGCGAGGCGGCGAGGTGCACAGGCGCGGCTTCGACGCCGTCGGCGTCAAACAAGAGCCAGCCGGGGTCGACGCCGAACAGCCGGCCGTATTTCTCCGCCGCCTTGCGCGACAGCGGCCGGTTGCCGTTCTCATGACTGATAAGCGTGTTCTTGTTGATGTCGCGCAAGGCCCGAGCGGCATCGCTGGGCGAGGCATAGCCGGCCTGGGCGCGCGCCTGCTGCAATCTCTGCCGAGAATCCATCATCGTACAAAATGCCTGAAAATTATCGTCCAAATTGTACGATTTCGCTTGCGCGTCATTCGTACATAACGTACGCTTAGCGCATGAATGAGCCTACCGCAAGCATTTCCGCATTCCCTGCGAGCATCTCCGCCACGAATGTGCCGGGGCTGCCCGCGAGCATCTCGGGGCTAATTGATTCCTGGCAGAGCATCGGCGCCTTCGCCGCAGATGTCGGCTGCGGCTATGAAGCCGCCCGCCAGATGCGCCGTCGCGGACGCATCGCGCCGCAGCACTGGCCGCATGTGGTGGCCGCGAGCCGCAGGCGCGGCATAGCCGGCATCAGCTATGAATGGCAGGCGGGCCATCGCGCCGCGGCCGCCATGCAAGCGGAGGCGGCATGAACGCGCTTGCCTCGCCTGTCGAATTCCAATCGTCCGGACTGACCTCCTCACCGGTCCGGACGCTTTCCGGGGCTTCTGCCTCGGATCCGGCTGAACCGCCCGCACCCCGGTTCACCGGAACGGCCGGAGCCGCTCCTCCCCCGGCTCCGGCCCCCAATTCGGGCCGGCTCGTCTCCTGCATCCGCACCGAGGACGGCACCGTCATCCTGTTCGACCGCAAGGCGGGCCTGGCGGTGTCGGGCCTGACCCGGGCCGCCGCCGAGGCGGCCCTTCTTCGCCTGCTTGGTGCGGCGCCCGGCGCCGCCTGATCCCAACCGTTTCCCTGACCTGACCAACGGCCCCGGGCCGAACCCTGGCGCTTGGCCACATGCCGAGCGCTTCGCAACCCTTCGCAAGCAATGGAATGAGACATGGCTGCCGCCTACACCGAAAAGGAAATCGACGAGATCGCCGCCTGGCTGAAGGAGGGGCTATCGGCCTCGCGCATTGCCGGCCGCTTCAGCGCGCTGCGCGGCAGCCCGGTCTCGCGCAACGCCATTATCGGCATCGTGCACCGCAACGCCGGCCTTCGTGCCATCGGCTTCGCCAACCCGAAGGGTGGCCGCGCTGGCGGCAGGCCGCGGAAACATGTGCGGCCGGACCGGCCGGGCCGGCGGGGCAGGGTGGTGGCCGGAGGTGTCACGCTCTCCGAGCCGGCAGCGCTTTCCAGGCATGCCGAACTGATTGAGGGCGCCGGCGTTGGAGCTGCTGATCTCCCCCCTTGCGGGGGAGATGCCCGGCAGGGCAGAGGGGGGTGCTGTCCCGCCAACCTATCGGCTGTTGAGCTATCCACGCAACCGGATGCCCGCACTCCACCGAAACCCAAAAAATCCAAAGCCCGCAAGCCCGCGCGCACGCTGCCGCCCGCCTGGCTTTCCCCCGGCACCCGCGAAAAATCCGACGTCCAGCTCTACAAGCTCCCCGCGCCGCCGCCTCCGGTCCCGCCCGGCCGCCAGCCGCATGTCGCGGCGATGCGCTTCCTCGATTGCCTGTTCAAGCGCTGCCGCGCGCCGATCGATCTCGCGCTGCGCCAGGCGGCGGACGAGGATCCTGTCGGCGCGCGGCCCGGTCCCGACATGCTCTGCTGCGGCCTGCCGACGTCGGCCACGCGCTCCTACTGCGCGCATCATCATGCGCGGTTTCACGGCCAACGCGGGAGGGGGATGTGAGAGTGGCAACAATGAAGGCGCCGGCGGCGGAGTGCTCAATCTCCCCCCTTGCGGGGGAGATGTCCGGCAGGACAGAGGGGGGTGTGAAGGAACGCCAGCCTCGCCAATCAGCAGTACAATGGGCAAAGTGGAGGACAAGCAGAGCGGATAGGCTGGCGGGACAGCACCCCCCTCTGGCCTGCCGGCCATCTCGCCCGCAAGGGGGGAGATTAGCCACCTGCCGCTGCCCGGCCTCTCATCAGGCAATCCCATGAGCGGTACGACCTGGTCGAAGTTTTTCTGGTCGGATTGGGAGTCCGATCCAAATCTGCGCCTCTGCTCGCTGGCGGCCCAAGGCCTGTGGATGCGGATGCTCTGCATTGCCGCCGCGCACGAGCCGGTTGGCTATGTCGCCATCGCCGGCAAGGGGCTGGAGGAGGCGGCGCTCGCGCGCCTTGCCGGCTGCACAGAAATGGAGCTGGGACGCCTGCTTGCCGAGCTCGAGCAGAACCGCGTCTTCTCGCGAGACCGGCATGGCCGCATCTACTCCCGGCGCATGATCGCGGACGCGCGTAAGGCGCGTGTGGTGCGCCGCAACGGCCTCAAGGGCGGCAACCCAAGCCTTTCGAAAGAAAGGACGTTTTCGCGCTTGGATAAGCGGCGGGTTAAGTCAGGGGATAAGGGGAGGATAAGCCCCAGAGTCCAGAATCCAAGAATCCAGAATCCAACAATCCAATAGCCATAGATCCATCGGGAGAAAACGCTCTGGCGTTTTCTTCCCGGGCTGCCGCTCCGCGGCAAAAGAACGAGAAATTATTTTCGGGCCGTTCAGCCGGACAGAACTGGCATCGCCGCAAGACACATGTCGATGCCGCCAACGCCATCATCGAGGAGATCAATGACCGCAGCCGAATTGCAGCAGGCGGCGAAAGCGCTGGCCGCGATGTTCAGTTGCTTCCCGCAATCCGCGCTCGCTGATGCCGAGATGCAGCTGCGCGGCTATCTCGCAGCCGTGCAGGATGCCGAGCTTGCCGATGTGCAAGCCGCGGTCCAGCGCTTCATCCGCGGCGAGGCGAAGGTCGACAACGCCCAGTTCTGCCCGTCCAGCGCCCAGCTTTCGATCGAGGTGCGGGAACGGCGGCTGATGCGGGAGCTGTTGGCGAAGCGGGCGCTCATTTCTTCGCCGCCGCGAAGTGGGGGGTCCGAAGGACGGGCGAGACCCGTGGTTCGCCCCGGCTAGTCGCGCGGCGCAGCCGCGACGGAGGGGGAGCCGACAATGATCGATATGCCGGCGGGACAGCGCCCCCCTCTGTCCTGCCGGACATCTCCCCCACAAGGGGGGAGATCAGACTTCGCCACCGCTTTCGCCAACCTCCACCCTCGCAGGTCTGAGCGGGGGCGCCCAAGCTGCCAATCTCCCCCCAAGTGGGGGAGATGCCCGGCAGGGCAGAGGGGGGCGCGAAGGAACGCAGCCTCTCCCGTTGGCCACTCACACCACCCACCACAAAGGACACCGCCCATGCCCCGCAAAGCCGCCAAGAAACCGCAACCCCCGAAACTCCCCAAGGGCGAGGCCGAGCAGGTGCGCATCCGCCGCGAGATCGGCCATGACTTCGCGCTGAAGCCCGACGCCTTCGGCCGCCAGCGCCTCACCCCCGGCACGGCCGAGGCGCGCCGCGTCTACCAGGTGTCGAACGGTGGCTACACCTCAACCGGCGGCATCGTGCGCCTGCGCAATGTCGATCCGCTCACCGGCATCACCTCGCTCACCCGTCAGCAGCGCGAAGCCGGCCAGCGTTTTCGCGACGATTTCGAGCGCTCCGCCCGCGAGGGCCTGCAGCCGCAATCCTGGAGCGAGCGCATCGACGGCGGCCGCCTCGGCGGCGGCGTGCCCGACCGCGTGCTCTCAGCCGGCCGCGCCCACGCCCACGCAGCGGCCGCGCTCGCCCACTGGGAGGTGGCGGAGGTGGTGCGCAAGATTTGCCTCGAAGGCCAGTCGGTGAAGGCCATCGCCGAACGCACCGGCGACGGCCGCGATGTGGTGGTCAAGCTGCTGAAGGTCGGGCTGGATTTGTTGGCGGTGCATTACGGGATGATGATGGGGAGGAAGGTAGGGTGAGGGGAAAGCGATGTGCCTAGCTTGTGCCGGATCGAAAGCTGCTTATGTGACTATGCAACTGGAGTGACTGAATGCGTTTCATTAGACTTGTTTTCGGTTCAATGATGTTCATGATCGGCGTCGCTGCAGTAATTGCGACCGTGTTTAGCGCCCATCCTGTTCTCAACACCGCAATGTTGATGACACTGCTGTTTGTGCTTAAGGCCGCCTGGGGGCACCTAAAATCGAGCTGGCGATGACCGTTAATCCACTGATCTCCGGATTGAAGATGACCCGGCCAGCCGACCACGACCACCTCGCTTCGCAGTGACCATCCAGTCTAGAAGAGGCGGATGCGATTTACTGGTTCCGTCGGCTTGGCTCGTGGGGCCTGCTGGTTGTCGAGGAAGGCGCCGATCCAGCAACACCCTACCAGCTATGGTTGCAAAGCCTATGCCACTGGGGCAGACGGGGTGAGAGCCGACGCCGGCGAAAGTTTGAAGTGGCTGAAACTGGCCGCTGAAGCTGGAAGCAGGAGGCGGCTGCGGCTCTCTCCCAATCCCAGCACTGATTAAACCACGTGCCGAAGGACAAATTCGCATTGTTATTCATTCCGACGATTCACTGCGAAGAGCGTATTGAAAGACGACCGCGCAAAAACTTCTGGCCTCGGCGCTGCCCCTCATCCGCCTGCCGGCACCTTCTCCCCGTATAGTGACGGGGAGAAGGGGATGGCCGCGACGCTGGCAGCTATTCCGCGACGTTGGCGGTTGGCGAAAGCGGCGGTGACAGCATCTTTCTCCCCGTCACTATACGGGGAGAAATGCCCGGCAGGGCAATGAGGGGCAGCGCCGATCGATGCGGTTATCTGCGCGCTTTGCGTGACGCCGTTTCAGCCGTGTCTCAAGCGCCTTTCTTCAGCGGCTTCGGGTCGCTATCAGGTGGTGGTTCCCACCCAAACACGCTCCGCCCTCCGAGCAAATGCGACTGGTCCATTTCCCCCGCGACGATCTCCTTCAGGCTCGGCCCCGTCACATAGCGCTCCATCCGGCGTGACTCCCCGTCCAGCCGCTTGAGCGCCTGCAGCTCTTCCTCGCGCCCGAGCCTGGCCTTGCTCACCGCCGATTTCAGCACCGAGATCGTCTCGTCATAGACCTTAAGCGGCACGGGGAAGGGGTGGCGGTCCTTGCCGCCGTGGGCGAGCGAGAAGCGCGCCGGGTCGGAGAAGCGGCAGGGCGCGCCGTGCACCACCTCGGAGACCATGGCGAGCGCGCGCACCGTGCGCGGGCCGACGCCGGGCACCAGCAGCAGTTCGGGAAAATCCTTCGGGCCGCTCTCGATCGCGGCGGCAATGTTGCCGTGCAGGCGGCGCATGACGATGTCGCTTTCGCGCACGTCGTGATGCGCCGGCATGACGAGGTTGGGCAGCAGCGGCTGCGCGGCCGGCTCGGGCGCTTCGGCTCGCGGCTCCAGCACGGCAAGCTCGCTCAGGATCTTTTCCGGGCTCATCGTCTTCAGAAGCGCGATCTGCCCACCGCGGGCTTTCTCCGCGCGGTGGTCGGTGAGGTTGACGATCTCGCCTTGGCGTTCGCCCTCGATCGCCGCATGCGGCTGGTCGACGAAGCTGGTCAGCCCCTCCGAAAGCCAGTGGTAGCGGCGCGCCTGGCGGGCGTCGCCGTTCATGCCCTGCTGCACCACCACCCAGCGCCCGTCATCGCTGACGATGAAGCCGTGCAGGTAGAGGTCGTAGCCGTCCTGCACGGCGGCGCTGTCCACCTTGGCGACCAGCCGGCTGGCAGTGGCAAGAGCTTGGCCGTCGAGGCCGACATGGTCGCCGATCGCCAGCAACTCGCCCGGCGTCTTGCGCGAATGTGCGCCGCGCCCGCCGCAGACATGGATGCCAAGCTCGCCGGCCATCGGATTGAGGCCCCGCTTCAGCGCGCCGATGACGGAAGTGGTGATGCCGGAAGAATGCCAGTCCATGCCCATCACGGCGCCGAAGGACTGGAACCAGAAGGGATGGGCGAGGCGCCGCAAAAGCTCGTCGCGGCCGTAATGATGGATGATGGCTTCGCACAGCACCGCGCCGAGCCTCGTCATGCGATCGCCCAGCCATTTCGGGACCCGCCCGCCATGCAGCGGCAGGTCGGCGCTGCCGCTTCGCTGCGTCACTTTTTGCTTTCCTTATGAATGCCGGCTTCTAGATGGCATTTTGGCGGGAATTTGCAAGGCGGCGCAGCCGCAGCCGGACATCTCCCCTCGCCGAGGGGAGATGTCCGCTCGCTGGTCGGTCAGCGCCGGCAGATGCGGATCTTTTCGATGACGCGGTGGCCATGGCGCCAGTGCTTCACGATCTTGATCCGGCAATGATCGCGA
>NZ_RZSN01000125.1:0-18067 GCF_003997315.1 Mesorhizobium sp. M1A.F.Ca.IN.020.04.1.1 | reverse complement strand
ATCCTGGTCCGGCCGGCGGCCAGAGCACCATCGGCGAGGGCGAATCCGTCGCCGCGCTGACCACGCCGCCGCCAGCCGCGCCTGGGATGACGCCGGCGCCCGCCGCCGGCACGCCGCCCGCCGCGCCAACTCCGGCCGCGACCCCGCCCGCCGCCGACACTCCGCAGGCTGCGCAAACCCCGCCAGCGAGCCCGCCTGCCGGGACCACGCCGTCGGCGCCCGCCGGTGCCGCCGCCAATCCGCCCGCGCCGGCCGCCGGAACCACGCCTCCGGCCGCGGCGGCCACTCCGCCTGCCGCTGGCACGACTCCGCCACCCGCGTCCGGGACTGCGCCTGCGACGGCCCAAGCGACCGTGCCGGTCGGCCAGAAAGCGATCTTCTATGAGGAGCGCACCAGCACCCAGCAGGGAACCGCCGAGCCCGGCAGCATCGTCTGGTCGTTGGTGCAGGAATCGCCGGGCGGCGACCTGCCGCCGGAGCCGGCGATCCGCGCCGAGGCGACGATACCCGGCAAGGACATCCAGCTGCGCATGACCATCCGGCGCAATACCGACCAGACGCTGCCGGCCAGCCACATCATCGAGATGATCTTCCTGACGCCGGAAGGGTTTGACGGCGGCGGCGTCGACAACATCCTGCGCATCGCCATGAAGAGCTCGGAACAGGACGCCGGCAGCCCGCTGATCGGCATCCCGGCCAAGATCGCCGACGGCTTCTTCCTCGTCGCCCTCAACGACACCAAAGCCGACGAGGACGCCAACCTGACGCTGCTCAGGGGGCAGGCCTGGATCGACGTGCCGGTGGTCTACAAGACCGGACGCCGTGCCCTGCTCACCATGGAAAAGGGCATTCCGGGCGAGAAGGTGTTTGATGAGGCGCTGAAGGCCTGGGCGACGAAGACGTCCGGTTGAGGCCGAGCGGCTCAGAAGCCCTGAAACAGCATGTCGAGCGCTGCAACGATCTCGTCGTGATGCTTCGCGAGGTTGAAACGGTTTTCCCCGAGTTCCGTCGCAGCCACCGTAGCGATCAGATGGGTGGCCATGACCAGCTTGCGTCCATTGATTTCGAAGACCGGGTGCAGCTTCCGCATTGGCGGCGGCGCCGACGCGAGGGGCAAAAGCGGAACGACGACGCGCGTCTTGAAATTGTCGAGCAGGTCGGATTGAACCTCGAGGAGGTAGCCGCCTTCGATGCCGCTGGCGGCAAAGGCGTCATAGCGCGCCATCAGAACTGCCTATGCTCCTTGAGCGGAACGCCGTACGTGTCGACATACTCGTTCCAGGCATCCATGGTGGCGCGGTTTTCGAGCTTCCACAGCCGCGTTTTCTCGGCTGCCACGGCTTCTGCGATCCCGGCTTCGGCGGCACGAGATACATTCACGTTGAGCCCCTTGGCTTCCTTCATGAGCTGTGAATCGATCGATAGATTTGCCGGCTGGCGGACCGCATTTGCGGCAATCTTGCGCATGATAGCCTCCGCAACATGCGTATAGAATATGCGCATCACGCGAGTGCTGCAATGGATAGCTTGGACCAGCGCGACCTTCGCGACCGGACCGGCATGGCAAATTCGCCCTCAAATGCTATAGTCGCGCAAGCGGCAGGTCTGACCGGAGACGGCGATGACCAGTGCGAAGATCGACGTTCGTGAGCTGGGTGAAGCCGTTTTCCTGACCGATGGCGGCCTCGAGACCTCGCTTGTTTTTCTGGAAGGCCTCGATCTGCCCGGCTTCGCCGCCTTTCCGCTTCTTGGCGAGGAGGAGGGGCGGACGACGTTGGCCCGCTATTTCCGCCAGTATCTCGACATCGCCGACAAACACGGGGTCGGCTTCGTGCTCGATACTCCGACGTGGCGCGCCAATCCGGACTGGGGCGAAAAGCTTGGCTATTCGAAAGTCGCATTGTCGGGCATAGACATGCAGGCAGTGTCATGGGCGCGGGCGCTGGCTGCGCCCTATGTTGCGCGTGGCATGACCGTGCTGGTCAATGGGGTGGTCGGGCCCCGTGGCGACGGCTACCGCATTGACACAGTTATGACGCCCGCCGAGGCCGAGACCTATCACGGCGATCAGGTCAAGGCGTTCCGCGATGCCAGCGCCGATATGGTCAGCGCCATCACGATGACCTATGCGCAGGAGGCTGCCGGAATAGCCTGTGCCGCGATGGCGGTGGGGCTCCCGTCGGTGATTTCGTTTACCGTCGAGACGGACGGACGCCTGCCTTCGGGGGAGAGCCTGAGAGACGCCATCGAGACCGTTGACGACGAAACGGACGGCGCCCCCACATATTTCATGATCAACTGCGCACATCCGAGCCATTTCGACGCCGTCCTTGCCGGCGACGGACGCTGGATCAGACGCATTCGCGGCGTGCGGGCCAACGCCTCCGCCAAAAGCCATGCCGAGCTGGATGCGGCGACCGAACTCGATCCAGGCGATCCTGTCGACCTCGGCCGGCGCTACCGCGCCATGCGCGACCGCTTCGGCCAGATAGCCGTGCTCGGCGGCTGCTGCGGCGCCGACAGACGCCATATCGCTGCGATCTGCGAGGCCTGCCTCTGAGCCTTGCCGATAGCGGCTAGCCTTCCATCTCCTCGCGCAGCATCTCCAACTCCAGCCACTCTTCCTCAAGTGAGGCCAGCGTGGTGCGCTCCTTGTCGAGCGCGGCGATGGTCTTCTGGAACGATGCGGGATCGCGCTCGTAGAAGGACGGGTCGGCGATATTGTTCTCCAGCCTTGAGATGGACGCGCTCACCGCCTCGATCTTCTTCGGCAGGGATTCCAGCGCGAACTTCTGCTTGAAGGAGAGCTTCTTGGCCGGGCTTTTAGCGCTGGTCTGTTCGGCCCTGGCCGTCGCTTCTTTCGCTTCAGCCTTCGGCCTTGCCTTGCGCTCCTCCAGCTTCGAGCCGCCGCGTTGCGCCAGCATGTCGGAATAGCCGCCGGCATATTCGATCCAGCGTCCGGCGCCGTTGGGCGCGATCACGCTGGTGACTGTGCGGTCAAGGAAATCGCGATCATGGCTGACCAGGACGACCGTTCCGGCAAAGCCGGCGACCAGTTCCTGCAGCAGCTCCAGCGTCTCCATGTCGAGGTCGTTGGTCGGCTCGTCGAGCACCAAAAGGTTCGCCGGCCGCGCCAGCACCCGGGCCAGCAGCAGTCGCGCCCGCTCGCCGCCCGAAAGCTCGCGCACCGGCGTGCGCGCCTGCTCCGGCTTGAAAAGAAAATCCTTCATATAGGAGACGACGTGGCGCTGCTCGCCATTGACCACAAGGTTCTCGCCGCGCCCGTCGGTCAGGTAATTCGCCAGCGTCTCCTGCGGGTCGACGGCCTCGCGCTTCTGGTCGAGTGTTGCGATTTCCAGATTGACGCCGAGCCGCACGGTGCCGGCATCCGGCGGCAGCTCGCCGGTCAGCATCTTGAGAAGCGTCGTCTTGCCGACGCCGTTCGGCCCGACAAGGCCGACGCGATCGCCGCGCTGAATACGGGTCGAAAAGCCCTTGACCACGGTGAGGTCGCCAAAACTCTTCTCGATGCCCTTGGCTTCGATCACCAGCTTGCCGGATTCAGCGGCGTCGCTTGCCACCATCGTCGCCGAACCCTCGGCGCCGCGATGGCTGCGAAAACGCTGGCGCATGGCCTGCAGCTCGCCGAGCCGGCGCATGTTGCGCTTGCGCCTGGCGGTCACGCCATAGCGCAGCCAATGCTCCTCGCGCACGATCTGGCGGCCGAGCTTGTGCTGTTCGCGCTCTTCCTCTTCAAGCACCTGGTCGCGCCATTCCTCAAAGTGCGCGAACCCCTTGTCCAGCCGGCGCGTCTGGCCGCGGTCGAGCCAGACGGTGGCGCGCGAGACGCGCTCGAGAAAGCGGCGGTCGTGCGAGATCAGGATCACGGCCGACGAGGTGCGGGCAAGCTCTTCTTCCAGCCATTCGATGACCGACAGGTCGAGATGGTTGGTCGGCTCGTCGAGGAGCAGGATATCGGGCTCCGGCGCCATGACGCGGGCCAGTGCTGCGCGGCGCGCCTCGCCGCCGGAAAGGTCGTTCGGCCGCTCCTCGCCGGTCAGGCCGAGATGCTCCATCAGATAAGTGGCGCGATGCGGGTCGTCGGCCGGCCCGAGGCCGGCTTCGACATAGGCGCGCACGCTGGCGAAGCCATCCATATCGGGCATTTGCGGCAGGTAGCGCACCGTTGCCGAGGGCTGGCGGAATACTTCGCCGTCCTGCGGTTCGATCAGCCCCGCGACGATCTTGAGCAGCGTCGACTTGCCCGAACCGTTGCGGCCGACAAGCGCGATCTTCTCGCCGGCGGAGGCGCTCAGTGCCGCGCCGTCGAGCAGCGGCGTGCCGCCAAAAGTCAGTTTTATGCCATCCAGATTGAGAAGAGGCGGGGCCATGTCAGCTTTCGGGAAGAGGATAGGGGTGGGCGAGCAGCAGCGCCCGGCCACGCTCGAGCGCGATATGGAGCCGGCCCTTGACCTCATTTGATATGGTAAGCGAGGAGCCGAACGCCACCTCGACACCGTCCAGCGCCCATTTGGCGCCTGAGACCGTCAGGCCGGCGAGGTCGGAGAAGCCGAGCACCGAGAACAGCGTGCCCTCGGCGTAGTCGAAGCCGGCTTTGCCCGGCAGGATCGGCACGCCCTCCTGCGCGCCGCTGGTCAGCAGCACGGTCATGCCCGCCTCGGCCAGCCGCACGCTCAGAGCCAAATGCAGAAAGGCATGATCGGCGCGCTTGCCGCCGAAGGCGCCGGCCAGCATCAGGCTGGTGGCGCCGCGCGCCAGCGCCTCGGCAATGGCGAGTTCGCCGTCGGTCATGTCCTTCTCGGTCGGGAAAATCTTGCGCGGCACGGCGGCCAGATTCTCCGGCAGGTTTGGCGGTACCGAGTCGAAATCTCCGACCCAGAGCTCCGGCAGCAGGCCAAGCATATCGGCATGGCCGATACCGGCATCGGCGGCGATGATGCGGGAGCCTTCGATCTGGCGATCGAGCCGAGGCGTGCGGACGAGATCGCCGCCAAGCAGGATGGTGAATGTGCCCATGGCAGTCGCCCTTACCAGCCCGGCCAACGAAACGGAAGCGGGCGCGTCCAAACGGAATCGCGCTTCATTACCGCGGTGAACCATCATAATGCCCCGGAAACTTCCGCTTGCGCGCCGCATCGGCCGGGCCTATGTCTCGAAATGCTCTAACGGGGTGCCGGACGCTGATTTTGCGAACCGGCTGAGAGGCACAAAGCCAACCCGCTGAACCTGATCCGGTTTGTACCGGCGGAGGGATTAGACGTTTCGGACCATCCGACGCCTCAATTCCTTTAACCGAACGAAGGAGGCGCCGATGCGCTCGCTATTGTCCAACCTTGTTCTTGCAGCCGGCCTGGTTTCGCTTTTGGTGGGCGTCGGGCCTGCCGAGGCGAAAGACAAGCTTACCGTCTACACCTACGAAAGCTTCACCGCCGACTGGGGTCCCGGGCCCGCGGTGAAGAAGGAATTCGAGGCCGAATGCGGCTGCGATCTCGAATTCGTCTCGGTTGCCGACGGCGTGGCACTGCTCAACCGCGTCAAGCTGGAGGGCGCCGGCACCAAGGCCGATGTCGTGCTCGGCCTCGATACCAACCTGACCGCGGATGCCAAGGCGAGCGGCCTATTCGCGCCGCATGGCGCGGTGGCCGATTTGAATGTGCCCGGCGGCTGGAAAGACGACACTTTCGTGCCTTTCGACTACGGCTATTTCGCCGTCGTCTACGACACCGAAAAGCTGAAGACCCCGCCGAAGAGCTTGAAGGAACTGGTCGAGGGCGCCGGCCCCGACAAGATCATTATCCAGGATCCGCGCACTTCGACGCCGGGCCTCGGGCTGCTGCTGTGGGTCAAGTCGGTCTATGGCGACAAGGCGCCGGAAGCCTGGGCCAAGCTGAAGCCGAAGGTGCTGACCGTGACGCCGGGCTGGAGCGAGGCCTATGGTCTGTTCACCAAGGGCGAGGCGCCGATGGTCCTCTCCTATACCACTTCGCCGGCCTACCACATGGTGGCCGAGAACACCGAGCGCTATCAGGCGGCGTCCTTCGAGGAGGGCGAATATCTGCAGATCGAGGTCGCCGGCATCACCAAAACCGGCGCGAAGAACCCGCTGGCGGAAAAATTCATAGCCTTCATGACCGGGCCCAAGTTCCAGGACATCATCCCGGAGACCAACTGGATGTTCCCGGCCGGCAAGACCGACAAGCCGCTCAACCCGGCCTTCGAAAAGCTGGTGAAGCCGACCAAAACCCTGCTGTTCAGCCCGGACGAGGTGGCGGCCAACCGCAAGGCCTGGGTGGATGAATGGCTGGCGGCGATGAGCAAGTAGGACGCAGGATGGCGCTTGAGCACCCCCCTCTGTCCGGCCGGCCATCTCCCCCGCAAAGGGGGATCGGTGATTTCGCTAGCCGCCGACGGTGTAGGAAGAGCGGCAAAGCTGCCAATCTCCCTCCTAGAGTGGGAGATGTCCGGCAGGACAGAGGGGGGTGCGACGGAACGCGGCGTTCGCTAGCTCGAGCCAACGTGGTGCAGCGTGCAATCCACGCCGCGCCCTGACCCTCGCATCACCGCCGGCATCATCGCCCTTGTCGCCATCACTTTGCTCATCGGCGGCGCCTTCGCCGGCCTGATCCTCGAAGGCGCGAGCGGTCCGTCCAGCGCTGCCGCGGCCTTCGACAGCTATCTGCTCCGCGTCGCCCGCTTCACGCTTTGGCAAGCGCTGCTGTCGACATTGCTTTCGGTCTTGCCGGCAGTGTTCGTCGGCCGCGCCCTGTCCAGGCAAACGAACTTTCCCGGACGTCGCCTGATCCTGCAGTTGTTCACGGTGCCGCTGGCGCTGCCGGCCATCGTCGCCGCGCTCGGCGTGTTGGCGCTCTACGGCCGTGCCGGTTATTTTGCCGGCATCCTCGGCACGTTCGGCGGTGGGGAATGGCCGGGCATTTACGGCCTTTCCGGCATCCTGGTCGCGCATGTCTTCTTCAACCTGCCATTGGCCACGCGGCTGTTCCTCGAGGCGCTCGGCACCGTGCCGGCCGACCAGTGGCGGCTGGCGAGCCAGCTCGGTATGGACGCTCGATCGGCCTTCCGGCTGATCGAATGGCCGGCGCTGCGCACGGCGCTGCCGGGGGTCGCCGGGCTGGTCTTCATGCTGTGCATCACCTCCTTCACAATCGTACTGACGCTGGGTGGCGGGCCGGCGGCGACGACGCTGGAGGTCGCGATCTACCAGGCGTTGCGCTTCGATTTCGATCCCGCGCGGGCCGTGACACTAACGTTTCTGCAGATCGTGCTGACCTTCGTCGTGGTCGCCATGCTGACGCGACTCGGCGCCAACACGGCCGGCGATGCGAATCTGCCGGTAGCGCCACGCCGCTATCTTGCGGCCAGCACCGCCGAGGCCGTGTTGAATGCCGGCCTGATCGTGCTTGCGCTGCTGTTCGTCGCCGCACCGATGGCGGCGACCGTGCTCGCCGGGCTGGAGGCGGATCTCGGCCGGCTGGCCGGCGAGGACGCCGTGCGCCGCGCGACGCTCACCAGCGCCGGGCTCTCCTTTCTCTCGGCGCTGCTTTGCGTGATGCTGTCGCTGTCGCTGGTTGCCGCCCGACGCGCACTGGCCCTGCGGCGCCGCGCGGGCGGCGCCATGTCGCTGCTCGAACACGCCGCCGACACCGGCGCCGGTTTCGTGCTGGTCGTGCCGCCGATCGTGATCGGCGCCGGCTGGTTCCTGGCTCTGCGCAACATCACCGATGTCTTCGCCATCGCACCCGTCATGGTCGTCGCGGTCAATGCGGTGATGGCGATGCCATTTGCCATTCGCGCCGTCCGCCCTGCCTATGACGCGGCGAGCGAGCGCCACGAGCGACTCTGCCTGGCGCTCGGCATTTCCGGCTGGAACCGGCTGCGGCTGGTCGACTGGCCGTCGCTCCGGCGGCCCTTGGCCACCGGCTTTGCGTTCGCCATGGCGCTGTCGCTCGGCGATCTCGGCGTGATCGCGCTGTTCGGCAGCGATTCCGTCCAGACCTTGCCCTATCTTCTACTCGCGCGCATGGGCAGCTACCGGACCGCCGACGCCGCGGGGCTGGCCTTGCTGCTCGGCCTCGTCTGCCTGCTGCTGGTTGTCGCCGCCGACTGGCTGGGGCGGGAGGCAAAGGCATGACGAGGGATAATAATGGCATCGCGGCCACGAAGGGCCTGGGCGTCACGTTGGACGGCGTATCCTTCAGCTATGGCGAGGCATCCTTCCGGTTCGATGTCGAATTCGCCGCCGGCAGGATCACCGCCATCATGGGGCCGAGCGGTTCAGGCAAGTCGACGCTGCTCAATCTGGTGGCCGGCTTCGAATCACCCAATGCTGGCAAGGTGCTGATCGGCGGGATCAATGTCGACAATGCGCCGCCCTCGGCGCGGCCGGTGTCGATGGTGTTCCAGGAAAACAACCTGTTCACCCATCTTTCGGTCGAGGGCAATGTCGGGCTTGGCCGCTCGCCATCGCTCAAGCTCACGGCCGACGACCACCGCGCGGTCGCGGACGCGCTGGGGCGTGTCGGCCTCGCCGGCAAGGAAAAGCGGCTGCCGAGCGAGCTTTCCGGCGGCGAGCGGCAGCGCGTCGCGCTGGCGCGGGTGCTCATACGGGACCGTCCGGTGCTTCTGCTCGACGAGCCTTTCGCCTCGCTCGGCCCGGCGCTGCGCGAAGACATGCTCGATCTCGTGGCCGGCATCCACGCCGAGCGACAGATGACCGTGCTTTTCGTCACGCATCAGCCGCAGGACGCGCGCCGCATCGGCCAACGGATCGCGTTCGTTGACGAGGGCAGGGTCGCGGCAACAGGGTCGGCCGCCGATTTCTTCGACGGTGCTGGACCGGAGGCCTTCCGGCGCTATATCGGCGATCGAGGCGGCAGCGTTGCCAGATGACAACACATTGCCCGGAAGCGGACATAATTTACGGCCAAACCGGCTGCGGGTGATCAGGCGTTTGCTTGCCTTGTCCGGGGGAGTGTGGCTAGGTCCGGCCATGCTGGTCCGGGTGGGCCGTGATTTGCCGAAAGATTACGAAAGGAAGCCGATCTGACAGCCGGCATCGAGAGGGTATGGACTAAGCCGCTGGCGCGATTTTTCGCGATGGCCGGCTTTGCCGTGGCGCTGGCGAGCTGCCAGATGTTCACGCCGCCGGACGTGCAGGAGTCCGGCTTCCAGCCCTCCGACAAGCCGATCACCGTCGACAATGTCGTCGCCAATGCCAGGCTGGCCGAAATGGCCAAAGCGCAGCATCCGCGGATTCTCGCCACCTATGGCGGCGAATATTCCGATCCGAAGCTCGAGCGAATGGTGGCCAAGGTCGTCGGCAATCTGACGGTGGTCTCGGCCAATCCGACCCAGACCTATCGCATCACCATCCTCAACTCGCCCAACGTAAATGCCTTCGCGCTGCCGGGCGGCTATCTCTATGTCACGCGCGGACTTTTGGCGCTGGCCAATGACTCCTCCGAGCTTGCGGCCGTCATCGCGCATGAGATGGGCCACGTCACCGCCAATCACGGGTTGCAGCGGCAGCAGCTCGAGGCCGAGGAAGGCCTGGCGACCAAGGTCGTCTCCGACGTGCTCGGCGACAGCCCGACCGCCAAGGCCGCGCTCATCCGCGGCAAGCTGAGGCTTGCGCAGTTTTCGCGCAACCAAGAACTGCAGGCCGACGCGATCGGCATCAAGTCGATCGGCGAAGCGGGCTATGATCCCTATGCGGCCGGCCGCTTCCTGCAGTCGATGTCGGCCTATACCGATTTCCGTTCGGTCAGCGGCGCCACGGATGCCAGCCTCGACTTCCTGGCCACGCATCCCAACACGCCGCAGCGCATCGAGCTGGCGCAGCGGCTCGCCCGCAACTTCGGACCGCCCGGCGTCGGCACGCGCGACCGCGATGCCTTTCTCGCCGGCATAGACGGGCTGCTCTACGGCGACACGCCGGAAGAGGGCTATGTGCGCGGCCAGACCTTCCTGCATCCCGGCCTTGGCGTGTCGTTCTCGGTGCCCGAGGGTTTCGTCATCGACAATTCGGCGGCCGCGGTGACCGCGACCGGTCCGGGCGACATCGCCATCCGCTTCGATGGCGTGGCGATCGACAAGTCTGTGTCGCTCACCGACTATATCCGCAGCGGCTGGGTCGCTGGACTAGACGATGCCAGCGTGCGCCAGGAAACGGTCAACGGCAACGAGGCGGCGATGGCGCATGCCAGCGCGCAAGGGTGGCAGTTCGATATCGCGGTCATCCGGGCCGGCGGACAGGTCTACCGGCTGCTGACTGCGGCACCCTCGGCCAGCACCGCGCTGGAGCCGGTCGCGCGCTCCGTCAGCAGCTCCTTCCGCACGTTGAGCGCGGCCGAGAAGGCGGCGCTGAAGCCGCTGCATATCCGGGTGGTCACTGTGCAGCCCGGCCAGAACATGGGCACGCTTGCCGCTCAGATGGTCGGCGTCGACCGAAAGCTCGACCTGTTCCGGGTGCTCAACGCAATGTCGCCGGGCGCGAGCGTGTCGGCCGGCGACAAGGTCAAGATCGTCACCGACAAGTAGGGTCGCATCCCGTTTCGTGCTTCCGCAACGAATCAGCCGCGCGCTTCTATTCGGTCAACCCGGGCGCGCGGCTGCCGCAGCAATCAGAGCCCGCCACTGCTGCCGCCTTCAGGGCTGGTCTGGCCGCCGGTGCTGCCCCCGCTGCCCTCACCACTTTGGCCGCCGCCGGACCCCGAATGATCGCCGCTACTGCCGCGCCAGGGCGCCGGCCCGGTATCGGTCTGAGGTGGTTTGACCACTGTCGGGACTGTCACCGTCGGCGTCTTCGGCGCGGGTGTGCGGACAACCTTTACCTTGGTGACTATTTTCGTCACAACCTTCGGCTTGCACACTGCGACCGTTAAGGTGCTGCGCGCGGGAAGGCCGAGAATGCTCATCGAATATGCCTCTTGCCGCGCGATGCCGGCTTTGAGGAAAGCCAAGGCGCGGGCCTCGTCGGCGGGCACGCCGTTGCGGCCATCCTTGAAGATCACGGCGAGGTCGTTCATCGCGTTGACGTGCCCCATGGCCGCCGCCTTGAGCAGCAGGTCCAATCCCTTGCCGGTATTCTGCTCGACGTCGACACCATTGAACAAGGCTCGCCCCCAAGCGGCCATCGCATAGGGGTCTCCCTTGTCGGATGCTTCTGAATAGAAGCTGATCGCTTTCGCGGAGTCCGCGGCCGGTCCTATTCCGGACGAAGCGATATGGCCGAGCTCGAACATGGCGCGGACGTGCCCCCTGTCGGCAGCTTCCTGGATAGCTTTCCTGGCCTCGTCGACCTTGCCGGACGCCAGCAGCGCCCGCCCAAGCTCGTAGCGAAACCGAGCGACGTCGGGGTAGGCCTTCACCGCCGCCTGGCAGGCCTCAGCGGCCTCGCCGGCGATCTCGTTCTGCAAACGGCCGGGCGCGACGCCCTGCAGGTCGAGCGGTGCGCCCGCCGCTTGGTCGCAGGGGTCGACGCTTGGCGACAGCTTCATCATCGCTGCCTTGGACGCGCTGCCGCCGCGGATTTGGAAGCCAATCTGGACCGGAGCAGCCGAGCCGATCTGCGGCTCGTAACGCAAATTATCGACTTCACCGGCCATCAGGCTGGAATCCGGAGACAGGGTCCGGTCCGGCAGCGACAGAGTTCCCGCTGCCGGATAGCTTGCAAGCTTCAGGCTGAGTGCGGGGTCGTTGCTCGGGAAATCGAGCTTCAGCGGAACCGGACCGACGCCAACCGGGATGCTGATATCGCGATTTTCGATCGCCTCGGCGGCGCCGGTGAGGTGGATGCCGCTCTCTGGATCCGGCTGCTTCTGCTTGGCCGTGACCTCCTGACCCCCGGCGTCATCGTGGCGCATCAGCACCACCTCGTCGACCAGCGAGGAATTCTCCCACGGAACCTGCTTGCCGTTGGTGGCTTTGACCACGTCGCGGCGAACCGCCGCCATCACCGTGCGGATTTCCTGGTTGGGCGCCAACGCGTGGCGCGAAAAGGCAGATGAGAACGGGCTGAGGGCACCGCGCCCGTCATAGGCGACCGCGCCTGGCTCGGTGGCGAAGGCAATCAGCGTGTTCAGTGAGCTCTTCACCTGCGCAAGGCCGGCGTCGCCCGCGACGATCAGCTGGTCCCTCAGCCAGTAATCCTGGCGGGGGAAAGGATTGTTCCGGCAGGCGTCGAGGATGATCACCTGGATCTTCGCTTTCGAGCGCAATTGCTCCAGCACGTCGTCGAGCTTGATCGCCTGGACCTCGATGTCGGCGGCATCCTTCAGCGACGCATCGACGGGGATCAGGAAATTCTCGCCCCCGATCTGAAAACCATGGCCGGAATAGTAGACGACGGCCAGATCCGCACCGTCCGCCGCGGCGAGATAGTTGCGGAACCGCTCCTCGAACTGAAGCTTGGTCAAGTCCTTTGCGACGAAGACGTCGAAGCCGGCCAGCCGGAACGTGTTCGCGACGTCCTGAGCATCTTTGTCCGGGTTTTTGAGAGCCGGAATATTTCGGTATTCGGCATTGCCGATGACCAAGGCAACCCTTCGATCGGCGTGAGCCTCGAACGCGGTGAAGCACACGAGAACCAGGGCTGCAAGGAACGCGCAGCATCGCAGCATGGCAAACCCCCATCCGCTAAAGTTGGTGCAGTCAGGAAGACAGTTTACGCCGCGAGGGTCTGTTAAAGAATTCACAATCCATAGCTACGGATGCAGAAAGCCGCCAAGAGATGGCCTCCTGACGTCTTCGAGCCGCTGCCTCGGCTTTCAGGCGGCTTCCGCCAGGAATTCGGGGTTCTGCTTCACTAGCGCCGCCCGCAGCTTTTCCATGGCGCGGGCTTCGATCTGGCGGACGCGTTCCTTGGAGATGCCGAGCGCCTCGCCGAGCGATTCCAGGGTGGCGCCGTCGTCGCTAAGGCGGCGCTCCTCGATGATGCGCAGCTCGCGCGCATTGAGCGCGCCGAGCGCGCTTTTCAGCCAGACCGCGCGGCGCTCGACGTCGATCGTTTCGCCGACGACCTCGTCGGGAAGCGGATCCTCCGAGACCAGGAAATCCATCCGCTCGGCGGCGCCGTTCTCGTCGGCAAGCGGGGTATTGAGGGAGCTGTCGGGGGCCGAAAGACGCGAATCCATCATTGCCACGTCGGCTTCCGGCACGCCGAGCGCGGCCGAAACCTCGCGGTACAGCGAGGCATTGGAGAGCGGCTCGGCGCCGTTGGCAAGCCGCGCGCGCAGCCGCCTCAGATTGAAGAACAGCGCCTTCTGCGCGGAGCTGGTGCCGCCGCGCACGATCGACCAGTTGCGGAGGATATAGTCCTGCATCGAGGCGCGGATCCACCAGGTGGCATAGGTCGAGAAACGCACTTCGCGGGCGGGCTCGAAGCGGGCAGCCGCTTCCAGCAGGCCGACATGGCCTTCCTGAATGAGGTCGCCGAGCGGCAAACCGTAGTGGCGGAATTTGGAAGCCATCGAAATCACCAGCCGCATATGGGCGACGGTGATCAGATGCAGCGCGTCCTGATCCTTTTTTTCCCTCCAGCGTATGGCCAGGAGATGCTCCTCGTCGCGCTCGAGATAGGGTGCCTTCATTGCCGCCCGGACTAGTGTCCGTCCTGCCACATCCTCGATCATGCCGGCTCCTTTTGGCGGTCGTTGCACTGGATGACGGTTGAAATGACGTCGCAGCGCCCTACAACAGCCAGCAACGTGCCAGAAGCGCGAATGGTTCCGTAGTGCCGGCGGATGCATATGCCTGCCGAAAACGTTTCTGTTATCGATCCGTGAGGCTTGGCTTGGCGGATTTTTCGCTGGTTTTGAGAACTGGATTTCTGGAACGGTCGATTTTTGAAATCTGGTTCCTTATTTCTTGAGGTTCCATCTGCCAGTTTGCGGCTCTCACCATGCGCCGGGGCACCGGTCAAAACGGGATCACAGAAAAATGAAATGGCTCAAATCGCTTCTCGTCGCCGGAACGCTGCAGGTTCTGGCAGTCACAGCCGGTCATGCCGGCGCCAATCTCGACCAAATCAAGCAGGCGGGCGTGATCAAGGTCGGCACGGAGGGCACCTACGCGCCCTTCACCTATCATGACGAATCCGGCGCCCTGGTCGGCTTCGACGTGGAGATCGCCAAGGCGATCGCCGAGAAGCTCGGCGTCAAGGTGCAGTTTCTCGAGGGCAAGTGGGACGGCCTGATCGCGGGGCTCGATGCCAACCGCTACGACGCCGTCATCAACGAGGTCGGCATCACCGACGCACGCAAGGCCAAGTATGATTTCTCCGATCCCTACATCGCCTCCAAGGCGGTGCTGATCGTGCGCGGCGACAACAGCGACATCAAGATATTCGCGGATCTCAAGGGCAAGAAGGCGGCGCAGTCGCTGACCTCGAATTTCGGCAAGCTCGCCGAGAAGAACGGCGCCGAATTGGTCGGCACCGACGGCTTCGACCAGTCGATCCAGCTGCTGCTCACCGGTCGCGCCGACGCCACCATCAACGACAGCCTGTCCTTCCTCGATTTCAAGAAGCACAAGCCCGACGCCAATGTGAAGATCGCCGCGCAGGAAGAGAATGCCGATTATTCCGGTGTCATCGTGCGCAAGGGCGATCCGGAACTGGTGGCGGCGATCAACAAGGCGCTGGCCGACATCAAGGCCGACGGCACCTACAAGAGGATTGCCGACACATATTTCGGCCAGGACGTCTCGCAGTAAGCCCAGTCATCCCTTTTGCTTGAGTTCCGGCGGGCCGTCTTTGACGGCCCGCCGATTTTTACCTGATAGTCGCTCGCATGCGGCCAGAGGTCGCAGCGTCCGGAAAGGAGAAGGGCTCCGTGCCGCACTGGTTGCATTTGATGCTGGAGTCGCTGCCGGCGCTGCTATGGGCGGCACTGATCTTCACCGTGCCGCTGACGCTGCTGTCCTTCGCCTTGGGGCTTATCGCCGGGCTGGTGACGGCGCTGATCAGGCTGTTCGGCCCGAAACCGCTGGTCGCGCTTGTGCGCTTCTATGTCTGGATCTTTCGCGGCACGCCGCTCCTGGTGCAGCTCTTCCTGATCTTCTACGGCCTGCCGTCGGTGGGCATCCTGCTCGATGCCTTTCCCGCAGCGCTGATCGGCTTCACGCTCAATATCGGCGCCTACACGTCGGAGATCATCCGCGCCGTCATCGGCTCGGTGCCGAAAGGGCAGTGGGAGGCCTCCTATTCGATCGGCATGACCTGGAGCCAGGCGATGCGGCGCACGATCCTTCCGCAAGCGAGCCGCGTCGCGGTGCCGCCGCTCTCCAATACGTTCATATCGCTGGTCAAGGACACCTCGCTCGCGGCGGCAATAACGGTGCCCGAAATGTTCCAGGCTGCGCAGCGCATCGTCGCCACCACTTACGAGCCGCTGATCCTCTATGTCGAGGCGGCGGCGCTCTATCTGGCGATGAGCTCGGTGCTGTCGGCTCTGCAGGCGCGGCTGGAGGTGCGGCTCAACCGCTATGGCGGCTTCCTGGAGGCCAATGCATGATCGGCCTTACCAACATCGAGAAGCGCTTCGGCGACAATCTTGTCCTGAAAGGTGTCACCGTCAGCATCGACGAAGGCAGTGTCACGGCGCTGGTCGGGCCTTCGGGCGGCGGAAAAAGCACGCTCTTGCGCTGCATCAACCTCTTGGAGATTCCGACCTCGGGCACTTTGCGCATCGGCGACGAGACGCTGGAATTTCGGCCGGGCGTCAAGGTACCGGCGGCGGACATTCAGCGCGTGCGGCTGCAGACCGGCATGGTGTTTCAGAATTTTCAGCTCTTTCCGCATCGCACCGCGATCGAGAACGTCATGGAAGGGCTGGTGACGGTGCTGAAATGGCCGCAGGCGCGGGCGCGCGAGCGGGCGATGGCGCTGCTCGAGAAGGTCGGCATGGCGCATAAGGCCGATGCCTGGCCGGCGACTCTGTCAGGCGGCCAGCAGCAGCGCGTTGCGATCGCCCGGGCGCTGGCGCCGTCGCCGCGCGTGCTGCTTTGCGACGAGCCGACCTCGGCGCTCGATCCGGAGCTGGCGCAGGAAGTGGTCGACGTGCTGGGTCAACTGGCCCGCGAGGGCACCACCATGGTGATGGCCACGCATGATCTGAGACTCGCCTCCAAGATCGCGCAGGAGGTGGTGTTCCTCGATGCCGGCTCGATCGTCGAGAAGGGCCCGGCTTCGATCGTGTTCGACAACCCCGAGCGCGAGCGGACCAAGCGCTTCATCGCCTCGCTGCGGCAGGAGGAGGCGCGGAAGGAAGGCGGGGGCGGGGGATCAGGTACGATTCCTTCATAAGTTGGCGCTGCCCCTCATTGCCCTGCCGGGCATTTCTCCCCGTATAGTGACGGGAGAAAGGACGCTTTCATCAGAGAGTTCGCCAATCGCCAACGTTTCAGAATGGGCGCCAACGACGCCGTCATCTCGCTTCTCCCCGTTCACTATACGGGAGAAGGTGCCGGCAGGCGGATGAGGGCAGCGCCGACGTTCCGATATTGCGCGCAACAAAAAACCCGGCGCCAGGCCGGGTTCTTCGTTGTTCGGCAGGCGAATGCTCAGGCAGCTTCTTCCTGCTCGGCTTCCTCGTTGTCGGCCTTGGCGCCGCGCTTCGGACCCTTGTTGAGGTTGACCTCGATGAGGCGAACCGCCTCGGTCTCCGACATGCGGTTGACGGCGGCGATCTCGCGAGCCATGCGGTCGAGCGCGGCTTCGTAAAGCTGGCGCTCGGAATAGGACTGCTCCGGCTGGTTGTCGGCGCGATAGAGGTCGCGCACCACTTCCGAGATCGAGATCAGGTCGCCGGAATTGATCTTGGCATCATATTCCTGCGCGCGACGCGACCACATCGTGCGCTTGATGCGGGCGCGGCCCTGCACGACCTTCAGCGCGCGATCGACATAATCCTCTTCCGAGAGCTTGCGCATGCCGATAGAGGTCGCCTTGGCGACCGGCACCTTAAGCCTCATCTTGTCCTTCTGGAAATCGATGACGAACAGCTCCAGCTTGTGACCCGCGACTTCCTGCTCGTCGATGGCCACGATCTGGCCGACGCCATGCGCCGGATAAACGATAAACTCACCGGTCTTGAACCCGTGACGGGCCGCGGTGGACTTCTTCTGCGGGGTGATCGTTGCCATTACGCCCTGAACTCCTTAGTTGTAGCGCCGGCATGGCGGCGCCGGCTGAACTCAGACGATCGGCGGAAGCCGATCTTTAGCCGCACAACAAGTGAACTCACCGGAATAAGCCGGGGCCGACAAACCGCACGAATGCGATTGCCTGCCCCAGATCGCTCTGGTCCGGATTTGAAAAGTTCACCTTTCAGTGATTTGGGGCGTTAGCGCCATAAATCGACGTTGTGTCACCGGCATGTTTCGTGGATATAACACAAAAAGTCGGAAGAATCAAGGTTTTGCTGCATTCGCTAACGCCATGCGCCATCGCTGGCTGTCAAGACAGCAATTGTATCGGCTCGCTTACGTGGCGTCATGCCGGCTTGCCCGGCCCGGCCTTCAGTCGCCTTCGCCGGGCTCCGGCGAGAAATACTTCTCGAACTTCCCGGCCTCGCCGTCGAAGTTCTTGGCGTCGGCCGGCGGCTCTTTCTTGGCAGTGATGTTGGGCCATTTCTCCGCGTATTCGGAATTGACCTGCAACCATTTGTCGAGCCCGGACTCGGTGTCCGGCTTGATCGCGTCGGCCGGGCATTCCGGCTCGCACACGCCGCAGTCGATGCACTCGTCAGGATGGATGACGAGCATGTTCTCGCCTTCGTAGAAACAGTCGACCGGACAGACCTCGATGCAGTCCATGTATTTGCATTTTATGCAATTATCGGTCACGACATAGGTCATCGCAGGCTCCGGGACGTCCCGTATTGCTGGGCTTTTTTGGTGAGGTAACGCCTTTGCCCGCCGCTTGCAAGGGCAGGACTTCCCGCCTGAGCCGGCATCGCGGAAAGGAATTCCGCGCGCCTGCCGCGACGAGGTTCCGTCGAATCTTCTAGTCCTCGCCGAGCAGCCGGTC
>NZ_RZSN01000124.1:0-18179 GCF_003997315.1 Mesorhizobium sp. M1A.F.Ca.IN.020.04.1.1 | reverse complement strand
AGCCCATCCGGCCCGCCGCGTTCTGGAAGGCGGCGATGACGTCCGGATTCTGGCCCATGCCGAGATAGTCGTTGGAGCACCAGACGGTGATTTCCTGGGCGCGACCGTTGGAGCGCCAGATGGCGCGCGGGAACTTGCCCACGATGCGCTCGAGGTCGGCGAAAACGCGGTAGCGCCGCTCGGCATGGAGCTGGTCGATCGCGTCTTCGAAGAACCGCTGGTAGTTCATGTCGGCTTCCCAATTTTGCGCCGGATCATAGTCACGGGCCTATGTTACGTCCACCGCGCCGCACCGGTCAAAATGCCACGCCCCGCGCCTGTTCCTAACGATGCCGGATCATGGCCTATTCCCGGGGATGTGAACCAGCTTTGTTTCGGTACGATGCCTCGGGCAGGCGGAACTGTTACAGACTTAACACTAAAATGGGAGGCTAATGGGCTTACGGCGGGGTTTCCAGCACGGCGGCTGTTGAGACAGTTTCCGATAAATCTTGATCAGCGAGGTAAGCGATGACGGTTTTGGTGACGGGCGGTGCCGGCTATATCGGCAGCCACATGGTCTGGGAGCTTTTGGACGCCGGCGAAAGTGTCGTCGTGCTCGACAGGCTTTCCACCGGCTTCGAATGGGCGGTGGCGCCCGAGGCGGAGCTCGTCGTCGGCGACGTCGCCGATCGCGATCTGGTCGGCCGGATCATCCGGGAAAACAAGGTCGACGCCATCATCCATTTCGCCGGCTCGATCGTGGTGCCGGAATCGGTCGCCGATCCGCTCGGCTATTACGAGAACAACACCTGCAAGACGCGCGCGCTGATCGAAACCGCCGTGCGCGAGGGCGTGTCGCATTTCATCTTCTCGTCCACCGCAGCCGTCTATGGCGGCGCCGGGCTGGAGCCGGTGCGCGAGGACGCGCGGCTGGCGCCGGAATCGCCTTACGGCCTCTCCAAGCTGATGAGCGAGTGGATGCTGCGCGATGCCGCGATTGCGCACGACATCCGCTACACGGCGCTGCGCTATTTCAATGTCGCCGGCGCCGACCCCAAGGGCCGCACCGGACAGTCGACGCCCGGCGCCACGCATCTGATCAAGGTCGCCTGCGAGACGGCCCTCGGCAAGCGACCATTCATGCAGGTCTTCGGCAAGGACTATCCGACGCCGGACGGCACCTGCATCCGCGACTACATCCATGTCAGCGATCTGGCGGCGGCGCACCGGTTAGCACTGCAGCGGCTGCGCGATGGCGGGGAGAGCCTCGTCGCCAATTGCGGCTACAGCCATGGCTATTCGGTGCTGGAAGTGATCGACAGCGTTCGCCGCGCCTTCGGCCATGATTTCGACGTTCGCATGGGTGCGCGACGGCCGGGCGACGCCGCCGCCGTGGTCGCCAATTCCGACCTTGCCCGCAAGGAGTTCGGCTGGACGCCGCAGCGCGACGATCTCGACCAGATCGTCAAGGATGCGCTGGCCTGGGAACGCATCCTGACGACCAAGAACTCCGTTCGAAACTAAGCAGTTCAGGAAAGTGTGTAGCGGTTGGGTTCGGCGACTTCGCCGTAGCCTTCGTCCCGGAATTGCGTATTGAGACCGACCTGTTGGGCCAAGGGCTCGTCCGGCGAGTTTAGACGCGGTATTGAGGCTCATGCGGTGGTGTGCCGAAGGCGCACTGTTGGAATGAGCCTTGAGGGACGGCATGAAGGTCTTGGTGCTCGGCGCCGGCGTGATTGGCACGGCGGCCGCCTACTATCTGGCTAAAGACGGTCATGAGGTGACGGTGATCGAGCGCCATGAGGCAGCGGCGCGCGGCACCAGCCAGTCGAACGCCGGCCTGGTCTCGCCGGGCGACGCCACCGCCTGGGCCTCGCCGGCGGCGCTCAAGACCTTTCTGCGCGCGCTCTGGAACCATGACCTCGGCATCAAGGTCCGGCTGCGCCTCGATCCGTATTTCTATGCCTGGAGCCTGCGCTTCCTGCGCGAGTGCACCGTAGCGCGCCTGCGCGCCAACACCGACGTCAAGCTGAAGCTCGCGCTCTATTCGCGCGACTGCATCAATGCGCTCTCGGAGGCGACCGGCATCCACTACGACGAACGCAAGAAGGGCATCCTCTACTTCTTCCGCTCGCAGAAAAGCTTCGACACCGGCACCGACAATTACCGCTATCTCGGCGAGCACGGCCTACCGATCGAGATCGTCGGCCGCGACCGCCTAGCCGAGCTGGAGCCGGGGCTTGCCAGCGTGAAGGACAAGATCGCCGGCGGCATCTATTCTCCAATCGACCAGACCGGCGATTCCAAGCAATTCGTCGACAAGCTCGCCGCCTATGCGGCCGAGAAGCTCGGCGTCAGGTTCCTGTTCGGCACGACAATCGAGGGCCTCGACATCGAGGGCGACCGGGTGCGAGCCGTGATGACCTCGGCCGGACCGGTTGCGGGTGACGCCGTCGTCATCTCGATGGGAGCCGAAAGCGGCCTGTTCGGCCGCCGCTACGGCATCGACCTGCCGGTCTACCCGGTGAAGGGCTACACCGTGACCGTCCCGCTCGAGGACGAGAGCAAGGGCCCGACCATGGGCGGCGCCGACGAGGACCGGCTGATCGGCTATTCGAGGCTGGGCAACCGGCTGCGGATGTCCTCGACGGCGGAATTCATAGGCTTCGATCGCAGCTTCAAGCCGCGTGATTTCAGAACCATCCTGGAAACCGGCAAGGACCTGTTCCCGGGCGCCTTCGACGAGAAGAAGGCGCTGCTTTGGGCAGGCCTGAGGCCGATGATGCCGAGTTCCGTGCCCATCTTCGGTCAGGCGAAATACCGCAACCTCTATCTCGACACCGGCCACGGCCATCTCGGCTGGACCATGGCTTGCGGCTCGGGAAAATTCCTGTCCGACCTCGTCGCCGGCCGCAAGCCCGAGATCGATCCGCAAGGGTTGCTTTACGCGACAGCGGGCTGAGACGTTCGGTCCGCAAGCTGCCACCGGCCTATGTCGGCGCGACCTGTCAAGTTGTGGCAAATACCATGGCGGGGATCAAGTCCCGACGACCCGCTGCCACGCTCGCGCGTAATCATGCCAAGCCGGATCTGCGGGTGGCTCGGTCCGCTCGCCTTTGCTGATGACGGTAGCGCCGTCTGACGCCGGCAGTGCCGCGCCGATGCTCGTTCCTGTCGACGTCTCCGACGCAATGACAGCCCGTCCCGTTGCCGCCGCCAGCATGCGGATGAAAAGCGGGTTCCGCGCAAAGGGCCCTTCGACCGTCGTCGGCCCGTCGCCGCCAATCAACTCCAGGCAGGTCGCGGTCATCAGCGCCAGATAGAACGAGATGGCGGCGAAGCGCTGGCCGGGGGGCAAGCCCTCGGCGTTGACCCATTGCGCGGCACGGTGAGGGAACGGCCCGGACCCCTGTTGGGTTGAAGGCAGCAGCAAGGCCTGGCGTGCCAGCACAGCGGCAATATCGGCCTCGGTCCAGTCCTGCGCCTGGCCCTCGGTCAGCAGCGAAAACTCGCGTCCACCCATGAAGCGCGCCGACGGCACGGGATCGCCGAGCGCATTGACATTGACCAGCGTGTCGCGCTCCGCATCGAGCTCGACCTTCTTGCCGCCGACCGCCATCGAGACCACCCATGTGCCGGTCGAGACGACGGAGAAGGGCGGCCGATCGGACAGCAGATGCGGCAGGAGCGAGGCGTTGGAATCGTGCAGGCCGCAGAACACGGGAGTCGCAGGGTCGAGCCCTGTCAGTCGGGCAATCGCCGGCAGGATCGATCCGAGCCTGTCCTTCGCCCGACGCACGGGCGCCATCAGCGGACGCCAGCCCATCCTGTCGACCAGCGAGGAATAGTCGGACGTCCAGGGGTTCCACAGATCGGTGTGGCAGCCCAGCGATGTCACTTCGTTGGCGGCGACGCCGGTCAGCCGCAGCGCCCAATATTGCGGATACATGAGGATCGCGGCGGACTTGGCGAATTCCACTGGAAAGCGCTTTTGCTGCCAGAAGAATTGCGCGCCGAGATTAAGGCCGATGGGCAACCGCGGCGTGCCTGTTTCGGCGAAGGGAGCGCGTACGGCGTCGTAGTCGGCCGCAAGCTGGTCGGGGCCGTCGAACTCATAGTCGAGCACCGGCAGCACCAGTTCGCCGGCGGCGTCGACCAGCGCCCCGGTCGCGCCATGCGTGGTGATCGAGATCGCATCGATCCGCCGCTCGCGGTTGATATCGGCGAGGCTGTTCAGGTTGAACGTCCACAGCGCCTCGACATCGTGATGGGGGTAGGGCGCCTGCCAAACGGGCGCGTTCGCGGTGCGGCGCAGCGCGATCTCGCTCGGCGTCGTGAGCTCGACCAGCGCCACCTTGGCGTTGGTCTTGCCGATATCGATGACGGCGACGTGGCGGATCATGCCATATGGAACATGGTTTCCAGCGGCACCGCCACCGGCTCATTGTCGGGTTTGGTTTCCATGAGGTCGGCCATATGCGCCCACCAGCGCTGCATAACAGGATGTTTCGGCAGGTCGGCCATGCCGTGATCGTCACGTCGCCACAGCACGCCGAAGAGGATGCTGGTCTCCTCGTCGAGATGGATCGAATAGTCGGAGACGCCGGCCTCTCTCAGCAGCTCCGCCAGTTCAGGCCAGATCTCGGCATGGCGGCGCTTGTACTCGGCCTTCATGCCGGGATTGAGCTTCATCTTGAAGGCGTATTTCTCCATCAGCCGAAACGTCCTTCGCGCAGCCGCCGCCAGACGATCGGCAGCGCAATGACGATGATCAGCAGCAGGCCGATGAAGATCGACATGACGATGCCGGGCACGTTGAGCAGGCCGAGGCCGAAGGTCACCAGCCCCATGATGAAGGCGGCAAGAACCACGCCGAGGATGCTGCCGGCGCCGCCGAGGATCGACACACCTCCCAGCACCACCATGGTGATGGCCTCCAGCTCATAGCCCTGCGCAATCGACGGCCTTGTCGAGCCGAGCCGCGACGTGATCAGCACCGAGGCGATGCCCGACATCAGCCCGGTGAGGCAAAACAGGATGAATTTGATGCGGTCGACGCGCACACCGGAGAACTGGCAGGCGACCGGATTGTTGCCAATGGCAAAGACGCGGCGGCCGAAGCTCGTGCGATGCAGCACGAACCAGTAGACCAGCGCCGCGAAAAGGAACAACGCCAGCTCGAACGAGAAGACCCACCAGACATAACCCTGGCCGAAGAAGGCGAAACTCTCCGGATATCCCTTATAGGCCTGGTCGCCGAGGATGATGAAGGCGATGCCGCGAAACAGGCTCATCGTGCCGATGGTGACGACGATGGAAGGCAGGCCGAGCCTGGTGACGAGCAATCCGTTGAAGGCGCCGCAGCCGAGCCCCACGGCGATGCCGATCGCGACCAGCACCGGCGTGCCGGCGCCCGCCTGCGCCGCCATGCCCATCATCGTCGAAGCGAGCGCGACAATCGCGGCAACCGACAGGTCGATCTCGCCCGAGATGATCAGCAGCGCCATTGCAAGCGCAATCAGGCCCTTTTCGGTGAAGTTGAAGGTCAGATCCGAGAGCGACCACGGGTCGAGGAAATAGGGCGAGGCGAAGCTGTTCACCGCGAAGATGAGGATCGCGATGACTACGAGCAGTGCCTCCCAGGAAAAGATCGCCGAAGAAAGCGGCTTGTCGAGCCGGTCGGGGATATGGCGCGGGGCAGGGGTGTCGGTCATGCCGCTTCCGCCTTTCTGAGGATGATGCGACCCTGCCGGCGCTCGCCGCGCGCGTTGAGCACCACGGCCAGGATGATGGCGCTGCCCGAGATCGCCATCTGCCAGAAGGGCGAGATGTTGATGACCGGCAGCGCGTTGGAGATGATGCCGAGGAAGAGCGCGCCGAGCACCGCGCCGCCGACCGAGCCAATGCCGCCGGCGATCGAGATGCCGCCGATGACGCAGGCGGCGATGATGTTGAGCTCGTAGCCGTTGGCGACTTCGACCGAGGCGATCACGTAGCGCGAGATCCATAAGTACCCGGCTAGCCCGCCGATCATGCCGGAAATGCAAAAGACGATGAACTTGGTGCGGCCGACATCGATGCCGGCATAGACCGAGGCGGTCGGGTTGACGCCGATGGCATAGATCGAGCGGCCGATCTGCGTGCGCGTCATCGCCAGAAAGAACAGCGCAATGACGAGAAGCGCGATCCACGACAGGACCGGCAGGCCGAGGAAGGCGGCGCGCTGGAAGTTGATGAAGTCGGGGCTCATCTGGTCGGCATTGACCCAGGCGCCGCCGGAGACGACGAAGGTGGCGCCGCGATAGATGGTGAGCGTGCCGAGCGTGACCACGATGGACGGGATATTCAGCCGCCACACCAGGAAGCCGTTGATGGCGCCGAGTAGGAGGCCGACAAGCAGTGCGATGACGATCAGCACCGGGATCGGGATCGCCGGATGGGCAGCGTTGAGCATCGCCACCACCATGCCGGTGAAGCAGAGGTTGGACGCCATCGACAGATCGATCGAGCGCGTCAGGATCACCACCATCTGGCCGAGCGCCAGGATCATCAGGATCGAGGTGTCGTTGAACACCTGGCGCAGATTGGCCGGATCGGCAAAACCGGGGAAGCGGGTCGAGATCAGCCCGATCAACAGGACGATGCCGGCGAGCAGCCAGATCTCGCGATATTTGAGAAAATTCTTCATGCCGCGATCCCCGCTGCGGTCCTGACCAGCGTCTCGGCGTCGAGGCCTTTGTTGTCGTAGGTGGCCGCGATACGGCCTTCACGCATGACCACGACCCGGTCGGACATGCCGAGGATTTCCGGCAGTTCCGAGGAGACCATGATCACCGATAGCCCCTGCGCCACGAGCTCGGCCATGAAGCCGTGCACAGCGGCTTTGGAGCCGATGTCGATGCCCTTGGTCGGCTCGTCGAGGATGATGACCTTCGGCGTCGTCGCCAGCCATTTGGCGATGACCACCTTCTGCTGGTTGCCGCCGGAAAGGGTGCCGACATCCTGGCTGAGCGACGAGGCGCGCAGGTCCAGCCGCTCGGTGTAGGAGCGGGCAAGTGAGAATTCTTCCGCCAGCTTGAGCACACCGGATTTCGAGGTGCGCGCAAGCGAAGGCAGCGATACGTTCTGAAAGATCGGCAGGCCGATGACGACACCCTGCTTGCCGCGCTCTTCCGGCACATAGACGATGCCGGCCTCGATCGAATCCGCCGCCGATTTCGGCGCCATTGAGTTGCCGTCCAGCGAAATCGTGCCGCGGCTGGTGCGCGTAATGCCGGCGATCGCCTGCATCACCTCGCTGCGGCCGGCACCGACGAGGCCATAGAAGCCGAGGATTTCGCCCTTGCGCAATTCGAAGCCGATATCGTCGAACTCGGTCGGGTGCGACAGGCCGGAGACCGACAGCACCGGCGCGCCGATCTTCGGCTCGCGCTGCGGAAAGATGTGGTCGACGTTGCGGCCGACCATCATACGCACGATCTCGTTCTGGCCGGTGTCCTTGAGCAGGCCTTCGCCCACCATCTCGCCGTCGCGGAAGACGGTGTAGCGGTCGGCGATGCGGTAGATCTCGTCGAACTTGTGGCTGATGAAGAGCACCGCCTTGCCTTCGCTCTTCAGGAATTCGATCAAGAGGAAAAGTTCGTCGATCTCCTTCATCGAAAGTGCGGCGGTCGGCTCGTCCATGATGACGATGCGCGCGTCGATGGACATGGCGCGCGCCACCGCCACCAGATGCTTGTTGGCGATGCCGAGGTCCTTCAGGCGGGTGTCGGCGTCGATGTGGCCGGCGCGCATCGTCTCCAGCACCTCGCGCGCATTTTTGCGCATGGTGCGCCAGTCGATGGTGCCGAAGCGGGTGCGCGGCGCATGGCCGAGGAAGATGTTTTCGGCGACCGAAAGGTCGTCGAACAGCACCGTCTCCTGATGGATGGCGGTGATGCCGTGGCCGAAGGCGGCATGCGCGCTGGGCAGCGTCGTGGCCTGGCCGTCGATGCTGATTTCGCCGGCGTCGGGCTGGTAGATGCCGGTCATGATCTTGACCAGCGTCGACTTGCCGGCGCCGTTCTCGCCGATCAGCGCCGTCACCTGTCCGGGATAGAGCGACAGGCTGACATTGTGCAGCGCCCGAACGCCCGGAAAACTCTTGGAGATGCCTAAGAGCGTCAGGCGCGGGGCCAATTTGTCCTCGCCCTCGCGGGGAGGGTCGCGAACAACGTGAGCGGGATGCGGGTTGTCTAGCATATCAAGTTAAGGTCCTGGTGCATGGAAGCGTCGTCACCCCCGCCCCGTCTCGCCAGTTTTGCTTCGCGACACCGCCTCGCCGACCCTCCCCACAAGGGGGAGGGTGCAAGCTCCTCAGATCAATAGATCTTTGAGAACTTCTCGATGTTGGTCTTGTCGAACTGGAAGGGCGGAGCCATCGCAGCCGAGTTGGTGTCGTCGAGCGTCACCTTGCCGACGCGGCCGATCGACAGCGTGGCGCCGGGCTTGGCCTCTTCTTTCTTCACCGCCAGGTCATGCGCGAGATAGATCGCCGAGTAGCCGAGGTCGATCGGGTTCCACAGCGCGACCGCCTGGCTGGCGCCGTTGTCGATGAACTTCTTGAACTCCGACGGCAGCGCGAGGCCGGTGACGTTGACCTTGCCGATCAGGTTCTCGTCGGTGACGACCTGCGCGGCGGCAACGACGCCGACGGTGGTCGGCGCGATGATCGCCTTGAGGTTCGGATAGGATTTCAACAGGCCCTTGGCTTCGTCGGTGCTCTTGGCGGAGTCGTCGTCGCCATAGACGGTGGCGACCAGCTTGATCTTCGGGAACTTCTCCGGCAGCACCTTCTTGGCCGCTTCGATCCAGGCATTCTGGTTGGTCGCGGTCGAGGATGCCGAGAGGATGGCGACATCGCCGCCTTCCGGCAGGTAGTCGGCGGCGAGCTTGATGATGGTCTCGCCGATCAAATTGGTGTCGGACGGGTTGAGGTGGAGCTGGCGGCCTTCCTTGGCGACGCCGGAGTCCCACGAGATCACGGTGATGCCGCGATCCATCGCCTTCTTCAGCACCGGCACCAGCGCATCGGCGTCATTGGCCGAGACGGCGATGGCATTGACCTTCTGCGCGATCAGCGAGTTGATCACCTCGATCTGCGCCTCCGCCGTCGCTTTGGTCGGACCGGTATAGATCACGTCGACGTCGCCCAGTTCCTTGGCCGCTTCCTCGGCGCCCTTGTTGGCGGCGTCGAAGAAGCCGTTGCCGAGCGACTTCACGACCAGCGCGATCTTGACGTTCTCGGCATAGGCGCCATTCACGAACATGGCGGCGGAAAAGGCCGCCGTGACCAGCAGTTTCTTCAAAAAGCTCATTCGAATATCCTCCCTTGAGCGTTGCATTCCATCGCCGCTGCGGGCGCGAGTTGTCCTCAGGCCTGCAGTGAAGATTCCTCCTTGTCGCTTGACTGTTTGCGGGCGACGATCAGCGCCACACCCGCGGTTTCCAGCATCTTGGCTTCGCGGTCGTCGATACCGTCGTCTGTGATCACGGTCGTGATGCGCGACAGCCCGCACAGGATCAGGCTGGATCGCATGCGGAATTTCGAGGAATCGACCAGCACCACCAGCTCGTCGGCCTGGTCGATCAGTTTTTGCTCCGCCTGGATCAGCAGCGGGTCGCCTTCCATCAAGCCGAGCGGGCCTAACCCTTGAGCGCCCATGAACATGCGCCGCGCATAGAAATTGCGCGTCACGTCATTGTCGAAGGGCGACAGGATGATGTTCTGCTCGCGATAGATCGTGCCGCCCGACAGCATCACCATGTTCTTCGAGTGCTTGAGCAGATGCTCGGCGATCGGGAACGAGTTGGTGAAGATCGGCATGCGGCGGCCGGTCAGGAAATGCACCATCTGGAAGGTCGTGGTGCCGCCATTGATGATGATTGGCTCGCCGTCCTTGCAAAGGTTCACCGCTTCCCGCGCGATCGCCCGCTTCTGCGCGGCGTTCAGCGTTTCGTTGACCGAGAAGGGCCGGCCGGCAAGGCCGATGACTTGCGGCGGTGAGATCGCCTCGGCGCCGCCGCGCACCCGGCGCAGGCGCTTTTGCACATGCAGCGCCGCGATATCGCGCCGGATCGTCGCCTCGGAGGAGTCCGTCAGGTCGACCATTTCCTGCACCGTCACCACAGGCTTTTCCTGGACGGCGGACAGAATGATCCTGTGGCGCTCTTTTTCGTGCATGGTTCCTCCCTGCCTGGCTATCAGGCACCAGAAAACGCGCAGTGTCAATCATTTCCGATCACATATTTTCATTGTGCAGTGCAGTATGATCGATCTTGATCGTTTATGATTGACAAGAGGTCCTGTTGCGTAGACATTCCAACCAAATTGGACTGCGCATTTTTTAGCGTCCCAAGGGAGGATACCTATGCTCGACAAGCGCTCTGGCTCGCGCCTCGCCAATCTGTGGGACGACGCAAAGGCTGAAGGGATGAGCGGTCCCGAGCTTCTGGTCTATCGCTCGAACACGCTGGGTTCAGACAAGCGCGTCACCAATTATGGCGGCGGCAACACCTCGTCCAAGGTCTGGCAGAAAGACCCGCTGACCGGTGAGGACGTCGAGGTGCTGTGGGTCAAGGGCTCGGGCGGCGACAGCGCTTCGATCAAGCTCGACGGGTTTGCGACCCTCTACATGGACAAGCTGCGCGCGCTGAAGAGCCTCTATCGCGGCGTCGACCACGAGGATGAGATGGTGGGCTATCTGCCCCACTGCACCTTCAACCTCAATCCGCGCGCGGCCTCCATCGACACGCCGCTGCATGCCTTCGTGCCGAAGGCTTGCGTCGACCACATGCATCCCGATGCCATTATCGCGATTGCCGCGGCCAAGGACTCCAGAGCAATCACGAAAGAGGTGTTTGGCGAGGCCATCGGCTGGCTGCCCTGGAAGCGGCCGGGCTTCGAGCTTGGGCTGTGGCTGGAGAAATTCTGCCGCGAGAACCCCGACGCCAAGGGCGTGGTTCTCGGAAGCCACGGCCTGTTCACCTGGGGCGACACGCCGAAGGAATGCTACGAAACGACGATTTCGGTGATCAATCAGGCGATCGACTGGTTCGAGCGCAAATCCGACGGCAAGGCGATCTTCGGCGGCGAGGTGGTGAAGGCGCTCGACGCGCCGGCACGGCGTGCCATTGCCGCGAAACTCATGCCGAGAATCCGCGGCCTGATCTCGGAAAAGAGCCATAAGCTCGGCCATTTCGACGACCAGCCGGCAGTGCTCGAATTCGTCAATTCGAAAGACCTGCGCCCGCTGGCGGCGCTGGGCACGTCCTGTCCGGACCATTTCCTGCGCACCAAGATCCGGCCATTGGTGATCGAGTTCGATCCGGCAAAGCCGGATGTCGATGCCGTCATCGCGCGCCTCGCCGACGACATTGCGGCCTATCGGGTTGGCTACCAGGCCTACTACGACAGCTGCAAACATAAGGACTCGCCCGCCATCCGCGATCCGAACGCGGTCGTCTATCTGATGCCGGGCGTCGGCATGTTCACTTTCGCCGGCGACAAGGCGACGGCGCGCATCTCCGGCGAGTTCTACGTCAACGCCATCAACGTCATGCGCGGCGCCTCGATGGTCTCGTCCTATGTCGGCCTGCCGGCTCAGGAGGCCTTCGACATCGAATACTGGCAGTTGGAAGAAGCCAAGCTCCAGCGCCTGCCGAAGCCGAAGGCGCTGGCGGGACAGATCGCGCTGGTCACCGGCGGCGCCGGCGGCATTGGCCGCGCCACGGCCAACCGGCTGCTGCGCGAAGGCGCCTGCGTCGTGCTGGCCGATATCGATGAGGCCGCGCTTGCCGGCGCTCACGAAGAGCTGTCGAAGGCCTACGGCAAAGACTTCGTCCGTCCGGTGCGGATCGACGTGACCTCGGAAGATCAGGTTACTTCGGGCTTTGCCGAAACCTCGGTCGAATTCGGCGGTATCGACATTCTGGTTTCCAATGCCGGCCTGGCCTCCTCGGCGCCGATCGAGGAAACGACGCTGGCGTTGTGGAACAAGAATATGGACATCCTGTCGACCGGCTATTTCCTCGTTTCGCGCGAGGCTTTCCGGCTGTTCCGCGCGCAGAAGATCGGCGGCAATGTCGTCTTCGTCGCCTCCAAGAACGGCCTTGCCGCTTCGCCCAACGCCGCCGCTTACTGCACGGCCAAGGCGGCCGAGATCCATCTCGCGCGCTGTCTCGCGCTTGAGGGTGCGCAGGCGCAGATCAGGGTCAACGTCGTCAATCCGGACGCCGTGCTGCGCGGCTCCAAGATCTGGACCGGCGAGTGGAAGGAACAGCGCGCCGCCGCCTACAAGATGTCGACCGACGATCTCGAGGAGCATTACCGGTCGCGTTCGATGCTGAAACGCTCGGTATTTCCGGAAGATATCGCCGAAGCGATCTACTTCTTCGCTTCCGACATGTCGGCCAAGTCGACCGGCAACATCGTCAATGTCGACGCCGGCAACGCGCAGAGCTTTACGCGGTAAATTGTCAGAGCCAGCGCTGCCCCTCCCCCTTACCCTCTCCCCGTAAGAACGGGGAGAGGGGGCGCCAGCGCTGGAACGCGTCCCTTCTCCCCGTGACTATACGGGGAGAAGGTGCCGGTAGGCGGATGAGGGGCAGCGCAGACGAATTGGGAGGAAAAAATGTCCGAACAGATCATCTCAGCCGACCTCGTCGCCAACCACAACTCAGCTCGCCAACCCGCCCTCGAACGCGACTACGCCTCGCTCGGCGAGCGCCTCGACCGGCGCGGCATTGCCATCGACGCCATCCGCGACAAGGTGGAAAAATTCGGCGTCGCGATCCCGTCCTGGGGCGTCGGCACCGGCGGCACGCGTTTTGCCCGTTTTCCCGGCGCCGGCGAGCCGCGCGACATCTTCGACAAGATCGAGGATTGCGCCGTCATCAGCCAGCTGACGCAAGCGACGCCTACCGTCTCGCTGCATATCCCGTGGGACAAGGCCGATCCGAATCGGCTGAAGCAGGCGGCGGCGCGTTTCGGGCTCGGGTTCGATGCGATGAACTCCAACACCTTTTCCGACGCGAAGGACCAGAAGCTCTCCTACAAATTCGGCTCGCTGTCGCACGCCGATGCCGGCACGCGCCGCCAGGCGGTCGAGCACAATCTCGAATGCATCGAGATCGGCAGGACGCTTGGGTCGAAGGCGCTGACGGTATGGATCGGCGACGGCTCGAACTTCCCCGGCCAGGTCAGTTTCGCCAAGGCCTTCGAGCGCTATCTCGACGCCATGCGGCAAATCTACGCCGGCCTGCCGGACGACTGGCGGCTGTTTACCGAGCACAAGATGTACGAGCCGGCCTTCTATTCGACCGTCGTGCAGGACTGGGGCACGAACTACATCATCGCCAAGGAGCTCGGCGACAAGGCCTTCTGCCTCGTCGACCTCGGCCACCACGCGCCCAACGTCAACATCGAGATGATCGTGTCGCGGCTGATTCAATTCGGCAAGCTCGGCGGCTTCCACTTCAACGATTCCAAATATGGCGACGACGATCTCGACGCCGGTTCGATCGATCCTTACCGGCTGTTTTTGGTCTTCAACGAGCTGGTCGATGCAGAGCTTTCGGGTGCCAAGGGCTTCCATCCCGCGCATATGCTCGACCAGAGCCATAACGTCACCGATCCGATCGAAAGCCTGATGCTGTCCGCGGTCGAGGTGCAGCGCGCCTATGCGCAGGCGCTGCTGGTCGACCGCAAGGCGCTGGACGGTTTTCAGGAAGCGAACGACGCGCTGATGGCGACGCAGACGCTGAAGACCGCCTACCGCACCGATGTCGAGCCGATCCTCGCCATGGCGCGGCTGAGAACCGGCGGCGCCATTGATCCGGTCGCCGCCTATCGCGAGGCCGGCTACCGGGCGAAGGTCGCGGCGGAGCGGCCGGGCGTCGCCGGCGGTGGCGGCGGGATCGTCTGACACCCTCATCCGGCCGCTTCGCGGCCGCCTTTCTCCCAAGGCAGAAGAGGTTGGCGTCGGCGCTGACGAGCTCCTTCCCCCGCGGGAAGAGGTCGGACTGCCCCGAATTGCCCTTCGCAATTCGAGGCAGGTGAGGGGCTCTGCCCAATGCTACTCCAATTGTTATTGGACTAACGCGCTCCAACGGTCTTTCCTGGGTGTCCCCCCGCCTTGGAGACCCACCATGCATCTCACCCACCGGACGCTGATCGCCGTCAGCTTTGCGCTCACTGTTGCCTTCACACCATCGGCCGCCGTTTTTGCGGCTTCGCCGGCTCCCGCCAAGGGCGAGCACGGCATGGTGGTGACCGCCCAGCATCTCGCCACCGAAGTCGGCGTCGACGTGCTGAAGAAGGGCGGAAACGCCGTCGATGCGGCGGTCGCCGTCGGCTATGCGCTGGCCGTCGTCTATCCGAATGCCGGCAATACCGGCGGCGGCGGTTTCATGACCATCCGCTTGAAGGACGGCCGTTCGACCTTCATCGATTTCCGCGAGCGCGCGCCCCTTGCGGCGACCAAGACGATGTATCTCGATAAGGAGGGCAAGCCGATCAAAGGTGCCAGCCTCGACGGTTATCTCGCCGTCGGCGTGCCTGGTTCGGTGGCCGGCTTCGAGATGGCGCGCGAGAGATACGGGACCTTGTCCAGACAGGATCTCATGGCCCCGGCGATCGCCTATGCCAAGGACGGCTTCGTCCTCAACCAGGGCGACGCGGCCTCCTTCGCCGGCGGCGCCGACCGGCTGGCCAAGGATCCGGCAGCGGCCGCTATTTTTCTGAAAAAAGACGGGAAGCCCTATGGCATCGGCGAGAAGCTAGTCCAGTCGGACCTTGCGGCCTCGCTCTCGGCGATCTCCGAGAAAGGCCCCGATGCCTTCTACAAGGGGCCGATTGCCGACGCGATCGTCAAGGCGAGCGGCGCCAAGGGCGGCATCCTCGCCAAAGGCGATTTCGAGCAATACGCGGTGCGCGAGCTGAAGCCGGTGACCTGTTCCTATCGCGGCTACGAGATCATCTCCTCGCCGCCGCCGAGTTCGGGCGGCGTCATCATCTGCGAAATCCTCAATGTGCTCGAAGGCTATCCGCTGTCCTATCTCGGAGCCGGCTCGGCCGAGACCGTCCACGTCATGGTCGAGGCCATGCGTCATGCCTATGTCGACCGCAATTCGGCGCTCGGCGATCCGGATTTCGTCGACAATCCGGTCTCGAAACTGCTCGACAAGGGCTATGCCAAGGACATCCGCGACAAGATCGATCCGTTCCGCGCCGGCGTCTCGAAGGACTTGATGCCCAAGGGCTTCGGCGAGTCGAAGGAAACCACCCATTATTCTATCATCGACAAGGACGGCAACGCGGTAGCCGTCACCTATACGCTCAATGGTTCCTTTGGCGCCGGCGTCGTCGCCGACGGCACCGGGATCCTGCTCAACAACGAAATGGACGATTTCACCCAGAAGCCCGGCGTGCCCAACCTCTACGGACTGGTCCAAGGCGAGGCCAACGCGATCCAGCCGAAGAAGACGCCGCTGTCCTCGATGAGCCCGACCGTCGTTGTGAAGGACGGCAAGCCGTTCATGGTCATCGGCAGCCCGGGTGGCTCGCGCATCATCACCATCACGCTGGAGGCGATCGTCAACGTCATCGACCACGGCATGAACATTCAGGAGGCGATCGACGCCCCGCGCATCCACCATCAATGGCTGCCCGACACCGTCTATGTCGAGCCTTTCGGGCTTTCTCCCGACACCGAAAGGCTGCTTGCCGGCATGGGCTATCATCTCGATCTCAGCGACCAGACCTGGGGCCAGGCGGCCGGCATCCTTGTCGGCGGCAAGAGCCTGGCGGAGATCGAGAAAGGCGGCGGCGCCCGCTACAACGGAGCCATCGACAGCCGCGCCGCTTCCGGCGAGGCGCTGGGCTACTGACTACACGACAAGGGTGATGGTTGAGGCAATCAGCAGCACCGCGGCAATGCCGACGAACAGCGCATAAATGCGCGGCCGGTCAATCAGCAGCGCGTTGCCCGAAATCCAGGCCGAAGTGGCGCCGCCCAACGCAAACAGGAAGCCGTTGCGGTGGCCGAAGGTCATCGAGGCGGCCATCAGGCCGCCGATGATCAGCGCGCCGAACACGATGATGACGGCAACGGCATATTTCTCGAAATCATTGCCGCTGCCCATCGCCGGTCCCATGGCGTTGAGATTCGGCAGATCGTCCGGATCAAAGGGGCTGGCCGAGCCGTATTCGTCTTGACCGAGGGATTCGCGCATCATTCGTTCTCCGCTGAGCGGCAACAAACCATCAACGCTAGCCAAGTGCAACCGGCAAGGTCACCGCCATCACGCGTTCGCCACCCGGCTGGTGCCAACGTGCCACGGTTTCCTGGATAGCCTCAACGCCGAGGGCTTCGATCGGGTTCCACAAGCTTGATCTCTCTGGAAAAATCGCTGCGCACGATGCCGTGCCGCTGCAGCTTGTCGTAGAAGGTCTTGCGCGGAATGCCAAGCGCCTCGATCGTACGCCGGACATCGCCGCCATTGCGGCCAAGTGTCTCGCGGATGATCTCGGCCTCGTAGCGCTCCAGCCGTTCCGGCAAGGGCATCGAGACGTCCAAATCTGTCGGCTGAGCGGCGGGGCTGCTGCCGATCTCTTCCAGTCCGAGCACGAAGCGCTCGGCAAAATGGGCGAGCTCGCGGACATTGCCCGGCCAGTCGTGTTCGCGCAGATGGCGCTGGACGGCGGCCGGCGCCGCGGGCACCTGGCGATGAAAGCGGGCAGCGGCGCGCTCGGCGAAATACCCGAACAGCAACGGCACATCGTCCCGGCGCTCGCGCAATGGCGGGATCGAAAGCGTCACCACATTCAGCCGATAATAGAGGTCTTCGCGGAAATTGCCGCGCTGGCCGGGATCGCCGAGATCGATCTTGGCGGCGGCAACGACGCGCAGGTCGACCGGCCGGATTTCGTTGGTGCCGAGTGGCGTCACCTCGCGCATTTCGAGCACGCGCAGCATCTGCACCTGAGTGGAGGGCGGCATGCTTTCGATCTCGTCGAGGAACAGCGTGCCGCCGCTCGAATGCTCGATGCGGCCGACGCGCTTCTTCTGCGCGCCGGTGAAGGCGCCGGCCTCATGGCCAAACAATTCGCTTTCGATCACTGTCTCCGGCAACGTGCCGCAATTGAGCGCGACGAAATTGCCCTTGGCGCGGCGGCTCCAGCGATGCAGCAGGCTCGCCACCACCTCCTTGCCCGAGCCTGTCTCGCCGGTCACCAGCACATCGACATCGGTGTCGGCGATCTGTCTCAGCGTGCGGCGCAGCCGCTCCATAGCCGGTGTCTGGCCGATCAGCGGAAGGCCTTCCTGCGCCTGCTCGGCCGCTTCGCGCAAGGCGCGGTTCTCCATAACAAGACGGCGCTTTTCCGCGGCGCGCCATACACTTTGCGCCAGCCGGTCGGCCGCGAAGGGCTTGGTGATGAAGTCATAGGCGCCGTCCTTCATCGCCTTTACCGCCATGGCGATATCGCCGTGCCCGGTGACGAGGATGACGGGGATATCCGGGTCAAGGTCGACCACGAGGTCGAAAAGCTGCAGGCCGTCCATTTCGGGCATGCGGATGTCTGACACCAAGACGCCGGCAAAGCCGGCATCGAGGCCGACGAGTGCCTCGCTTGCCGAGGAAAAGGCAGACACGGCAAAACCGGCAAGTTCGAGCGTCTGCTTCGTCGCCTTGAGCAGATCGCTATCGTCATCGATCAGGATGACCGGATTGCCGTCTGTCATGTCGGGTCAGCCTTCGAGAGATGGATGGTGAAGCGGGTGCCGCTCCCGTTGCTCGTCACCTCGATGCGCCCGCCATAGTCGGCGACGATGTCCTTCGAGATGACGAGCCCGAGCCCCAAGCCCTTTTCCTTCGAGGTATTGAAAGGCGTGAACAGCGATTTCAGGATCGCCGGCGGAATCCCCGGTCCGTTATCGGATACGATCAGCGCGACGCCGTCGGCGGTTTCCGCGGCGGACACTTCGACCCGAGCACCGTCACGACCGTCGAGCGCTTCCAGCGCGTTCTGGAACAGGTTGATCAGCACCTGCTCCAACCGCAGCCGGTTGCCCATCACTTTCATCGTCGCCGGTGGCAGCGTGATCGCCAGCGCGTCCAGCCGGCCGGCAAAGCGGCTCCTTAGCAGCACCACGGCG